>JAYUYU010000356.1:0-6037 GCA_043752365.1 Myxococcales bacterium
TCGGGGTTGACCGAGACTTCGTTCTCTTGGCCGCTGACTGAGCCGTGGCAGCCGCCGCACATGCCGTTGAACAGATCTTGGCGGAAGCCTTGGCGGGCGACTTCTCCCGGATAAAACTGCATTTCTTCCCGCTGCAGGTGTGCAGTCGGCTCGGCTTCACCGCCCAGCTCGGTCAATACCTCGAGCAGGATTGGCGCTCCGCCGCGAATGCGCATGCCGAGCGAGCCGTCCGAGTTCAACGTCGGCGAGCCCAGCAAACGGCGCCGCAAGTAAACCTGGCCGAAGGCATCGCTGGTCACGAATTTCGGATCGGCGTCGCCGAAGCTGGTCGCACCCGTGGGCGGAAGGCTTTCCCAAACGCCGCGCAACACCTGCGTCGGCTTGGGCAGGTAGCGACCACTGCGCGTGTTCTGAAACAGCAAGCTCGAGACGAGCTTGAAATCGATGAAGGTGACCTCCGAGACGGAGCGGTGCTCGTCGTCGTTCACGATTTGGGTCGCGCCGTTCGCCTCGTCGAGCCGCGATTTGAAGATGCCGGTCGACGCCCGCGGGTAGATGGCGGCCGGCCAAATTTCGTCTTCGGCCCCGGTAACGAGCGGAACGCGCGCGCCGGTGCTGGCGTTCACCGCGACGATGTCGAAGTTGCCGCTGAAGTTGTCGAGCGCCACCACGTTGGCTGCGTAGCTGACCAAGATGTCGCCGTTGGGCAGTGGTGCCGGGCTGCGGTACGCGCCCTGCGTTCCGGCCAACTTGCCGGTCGCCGCGCCGTCCATGATGCGGATGGAGTGTTGGAAAAACTGGGGGCTGGGAAAGTTGATGGCGGCTGCGTTTTGGACGTAGTCGGCTTCGTTGGTGCTCCGCTGGTCTATGCCTAGCGAACGGTTGATCAGCGCCAGGGTGCCGGCGCCGTGCGCAGCGCCCTTTTCGCTCATGATGGCGGCGAGGTTTTTGTCCGACAGCTCCACCACGTCCGTGAACTGATTGAAACCGACCGTGCCGCGTTGTCCGAACAGCGGGTGGTAGTCGCCGCCGTCGAGGTTGATGCGCCGCCCAGCCAACTGATAAAACCCAGGCTGCCGCTTCTCGGTCGTCATCATCAAGCGACCGTCACGCATGAAACTGGGCAGCAGCTCTTGGTTCAGCAAGAAGGTCAGCTGACGCACCTTGCTGCCCTCCAGCACGTACAGGTTCGAGTTCAGCTTGGACGGGTCAGCCGGCGTACGCTGCGGGCCCTGGTAGCCGACGAAACCCGCGGGGTTGGTGACGTTGCCGCGCGTGGAGGCGAACACCAGGCGACCGTCGGCGGCAAACACCGGATCGAAGTTGTGAACCAGCTCGCCGTTCGTCGTCACGCTGCCGCCGTTGTCGTCGACTGCCGGAGCCGCCACGCCTGCCTCGAGGGCGCAGCTAATGCCGTCGACGACGTAGACCCCAAACGGCTCCGTGGCTGATTTTCGAGCTGAAAAAGCTACCTTCATGCCGTCCCACGAGACGGTGGGGCGCCGCACGTCCGTCGTCGCGGGCGGAAGGCCGCACAGCGTCGAGAGGCTGTCTTCGGCGCCGACCGTAACGGCGCCCGTGACGGCGTCTTGCGTCGCCGCGACGCGCACCAGCTCGGCGCCGCCAGCAAAGCTGCCGTAGTCCTGCGGCGTGTCGGGTAGCGGCGCCGGTGTGCGGCGCACGAACACGATGCCCGAAAGTCCGGCGCCAGGCATGCGCGCCGTGCGCTCGATCTCGATCCAAGCCTTGATGACGCAGTACTCGCTCTGAGCGTCCAGCGGGCCAGTGGCGGAGGCCACGGGGTCGCAAACGTCGGGGTGCTGCGCGAGCAACGAGCCGCCACGGTGCAAAATACCTGGGCCGGACGGCGCCGGGATCAAGTTCTTGCGCACGAGGCGGCTGGCGTCCGGGTTGGGCGTATCGAGCGCGAGCTGCTCGAGCGTCAGCTCGTAGTTCTTGCGCGTCGCCGGCAGGCCGAAGTGCCCGCCGCTACCACCGCGCAGCCGATAGTCGTGAAACATGGACGACGAGTGACAGCCGAGCATCATGCAACCGCGGCGCACCAAGAGCGGCTGCACTCGATCCGTAAAGAACTCGAAACCCGGGTCGGTGGCGAGGTTGGTGGGGCCACCCTTTTCGGTCGCCCAGTCCAACAGCGCCTTGTAGTTGGCGTCGCCCGTGCTCGAAAACACCGTGCCACCTTCGTGGTACGTGCCGCCGGCCGACGCTGCCAGCGGGCGGCGCACGATCTCGCTCAGCGGCGGATCGGTCGACACGTAGTCCTGGGACGCGAAGTAGTTCCAACGCACTTGCTGCGGCGTGGTACCGCAGGTGAGGTGCAGCGCGTTCGGCGCGGCTCCGTGGCAATTCGAGGCGGCGCAGCTTTCACCCAGCAGCGGGTTGACTCGACTCTTGAACGTCGCAAAGTCTGGCGAGGCAGGATCGTTGTCGGGGTCGAACGCAGCGTCCGCGCCCAGCGTGTTGGAGCAGGCGCCCTTCGCGTACTGCTTGTCGACCTGGCGCGCGTTGTTCTCGGCCGCGCCGTTCTCCATCCAGGTTTGTAGCTGGGTGAACGACGTGGAGGTGATGTCGATCAACGAGCCGCCCACGTGAGCGATGTTCGAGTTGATGATGACGGGCTCGCTGCTCTTCCAGTTGGTGAGCGCAAGCTTGAAGGTCGGCGCGACCTTCAGCAGCATGCCCGGCATGCCGTACGGGCCATAGTTCACCAGCAAGTCTTTGCGAAGCGCGACGTCGTCGAACGACTCGAGGCTCAGGTTGCCGAGGGCGTTGCCCTGGTCGTCCGCGCGCACGTGACAGCCGGCTTTGGCCGGACCCTCGGCACAAGACTGCTCGAGAATGGGACCGATACGGCGCTGGTAGAAGTTGGTCTGCGCCGTCTGTTCCTTGCGCTCACAGCCGACAAGCAGCAGGAGCGCGGGTACACACAACGAGACCGACAAACGCCAGGAGAGCGGGGGCATATCCTGAAGTCATCCTACTACCACGCTCGCAGGCGTGGCGAGTCGAGTCGCGGTTCAGAGCCGCAGCAAGCGGGAGGAGACGTTTGCGGCGCTTCGCACCGAGGCATTCGAGTCCTGTTGACCCGCGAGAATGACGTCGCGCGCTGCCGGATCACCAATCTGGCCCAAGGCCCAAATGGCTGCCGCCCGAACGGCCGTGTCCGACTCTTGGTCCGCCGAAGCGAGCGCGAGCAGCCCGGCCACTGCATCGGCCGCCTTCATGACGCCCAGCGTCTCGGCCGCGCGACGCCGCACCAGGCGCGAGGAGTCGCTGATCAGCGCCACGACGGCGCCGACGTCCGTGAAGGAGTTGATGCGCGTGGTGGCGTGCAGGGCCGCGAGCCGCACGTCGGCGTCGCTATCGCCGAGGGCCAGCGCGAGCTCCCCGTTGGCGCCCGACGAGTTGAGCCGCTCGAGCCCCGCGACGGCCGCCTTGCGGACCAGCGCGGACTCGTCACCGATGGCCGCCTTGGACAGCGGCTTCACGCCGCTGCCGGCCAGGAACTCACCGAGCGCGTTGGCTGCGTACACGCGGTGAGCTTCGGTCTCGCTCGCGTTGCCCAACGTGTTGACGGTTTGCTCGTAGACTTGACCGGGGCCGAACACGCCAAAGATACGGCGACGCAGCCACCATGCGCCGATTTCGCGGGTCTTGGGGTTGGAGTTGTAGAGCAACCCGGCAACCACCGGCACGCACGCCAAGCACTCCAGCTTTTCACCGTGCTCGAGCACCTTCCAAATGTGCGTCGGTGCAACGCTGTTGGCCCGCTTGAACTTCATGATCTGCTCGGGCGTGCTGACGGCCTCGAGCGAGCCCGGGTCGAGCTGCTTGTAGACCTCGGCGCGGCCGCTGTAGACGTTGGGTTCCGCCGCGCTGGCCCCGGAGGCCAGCAGCAATGCGCCGAGAACGACTGAAGACTTGACGAGGTTGGAAATCTTGAAGGTCATGGTCTTGTCCTCAGCTCCTCAGTACTGCTTCCCGGCGACCGGGTCGTTGTTGTAGGGCTTGAAGCCGGTGTTCTGGCGCGAGAAATACTGGCCGCCCATGTCGAAGGCGCGAATCAGCATTTGCGTTTCTTCGCGGGTCAAACCGGCCAGCGCCGCGTGGTCGGAACGGGTGCCGCCGGCGATGGCGCCGTTGACGAAGCCCTCACCCAGCGGCCAAGCGTAGGTCGCGGCGTCGAGCGACGAGGTGATGTTCAGTTTCTCGATCAGCGCGCTGTGACGCGCGTCGCTCGGCACGCCCCACTTGGGCGGGACAGTGCCCTGCACTTCGGCGCCCATGCCCATCTCCATTTCCAGCGCAGCCGGGTAGAAGATGGACACGTAAGACGCCGCCACGTCGAGCGTCTCGCGATCGTACGTCACCGTGATCTTATGAGCCGACAAGTCGAGCCGCGGGATGCGGTAGCTGTCGGAAGCGCCGGTCGTCGCGTTCATCGCCGACACCGTGTAGAACTCCTGTGGGCCGTTGCCGTTCGTCGTCTCGTTGTGGCACGAGACGCACTTGGCGTTGAGCAAAGTCTGAATCTGATTCGGGTTTGCGGCGTCGTTCGCGCCAGCCCACGGGTATTCGATGCGGTTGAGCACCGGGGTATTGAAATCCTCCGGGCCGCGACCGCGCGCGTTGGTGATGGCCTGACCGCCCGGCAAGCTGGGCTGCGTGCGGTCCTCGTGGCAACCGCCGCACACGCGGTCTTCACCTGGCATGCCCTGAATCCAGGTCGTTTCGTTGCGGATGGCGAGCTCGAACTCGTCGACCGCTTGCAAGTGCATCGGAATGTACGGCGGCACGTTGGCCAGCCACGAACCGTCGGCTTCGACCTTGGCTTCGCCGATTAGCGCGGCGCCTTCGGCCATGGTCAGACCGAACATGGTCGCGCCCGTACCGGCTTCACTCGAAAAGCCTTCGATGATGCGCACCTTGACCGTGCCCTTGAGCGCCTCGTCGAGCGGGGTGCCGTTGACGAACTGCGCGCCGCCGACGGTGTTGCGGTGGCGCTTGTACAAAGACGTCTGCCGCACGTCGATGGAACCGAACAGCGTCGGAACGCTGGCGTCCGTTACGTCTTGGCGGGAGGTGATGATTTTCGGCGTAGTGCGCGCGACGACCGGCTTGGCGTAAAGCTCCCAAGACTCCTCGTAGTTGACGACGAGGTCGTTGGCGCGCGACTCGGGATTGTAGATGTACACGCCGTAGTCGGGCGGCGTGAGCGCCAGCTCGTTCAGCTCGTTGACCTCGCCGTCGGCCCAAGTCACCAGCAGACGACCGTCGGGCAGCACGGCGGGTGAACGGTAGCGACCAACCGGGGAAGCCTCCTCACCCGTGGGCACGTGGGGCGTCAACATCTCGTAGGCCTCTTCCGAGGTCTTTTCCATGTCGAGCTTGTCTTGGTCTTCGACCCAGCGCGCGTCGAGCTTCACCAGCGAGCCCGCTTGAATGGTGTTTTCGCGGCTGGTGACGATGCCGTAGAACACGTAGGGCGTTTGGCTCTCGGTAAACTGAACCAGCGAGTTGCCGGGCTTGCCGAACTGGCCGTTGAGCCCGATCATCTGCGTGCAGTCGGGGTTCATCGCCATCAGCTTGACGTCGTTGACGTTCTCCAGATGCTCCCAACGCGAGAAGCCCACGCGGCCGTCGTTCATCGAGAACAGCGTCACCGTGTTGGACAGGTTCTGCGAGCACAGCTTGCGGTCGGCGTCGCCACCCGTGAGCGTCACGCTGGCCAGCTGCGTCACGCCAGCCGCGTGATTGTACTCGTCCGAGCGCGTGCCCATGTCCGTGTAAGCCTGGTTGGTCGTGAAAACGATACGGTCACCAGCGGCCCAGATTGCTTGCTGGTCGTCGAAGGGTTGGAACGTCAGCTGGTTGATCGGAAACTTGCCATCGTCACCCCGGGTCAGGCCCGCCCAGTACACGTGGTAGTAGTCCGACCCGTCCTTCTTCATCGTGAACAGCACCTTGGTCGCGTCGAACGACAGGTCCACGCTGGAGACGTCAGCCGCCTTGTACT
>JAYUYU010000357.1:0-6030 GCA_043752365.1 Myxococcales bacterium
TCGACACGCGGCTCGGCTCCCGGCATCTACGTGATGTCGCTGAAGAGTTTTCGGACCCAAGCCATCTCGACTCAGACCGGCGAAGGGCTGAGCTGGGCGGCGCTGCCTTAGTAGCGTTCGACCGAACGAATCCCTGCTGAGGCGTTTCGGCGCTCGCGCAGGCGAGCGGGCGCGGGCGCGGGCGCGGGCGCGGGCGCAACGCGGGCGCGCTTGCAATTGCTGGACGGCGACTGGAGGAGAGCGGTAGCTTTCTAGGCTGGACTTAGGTTGCTCTGCTGCGCGGTGCGCTCGGCGGAGCTTGGAGAGCTAGCCATGTACGGAGCGTTGCGCAGGGGCTTGTTCGCAAGCGGCCTTTTGAGTGCCACGGCCTTTTTGTTGACGGTTGCCTGCTCGACCGATCCGGACGCGGAAGGCAACGCGCTTCAACCGCAGTCCCACGAAGCCGGCGCCGTGGAAGGGCGAGCCACCCGTGCAGATCTGGCGGGCATCACCAGCAAGGCGACCGTCCGACTCGTCTCGAATGGGCGAGCGCTGATCCCGGTGAGTCGCGGCCGCGACGGTAGTCCCGCCAGTCTTTCCCTCAATATGGAGTTGCCGACTACCGCCGACGGCTCCGTGCGCCTCAACGCTTCGACGAGCGCAGAGCGTTTCATGACGATGACGCCTGCCTTGGCTTCCAGGCAGGCGGCCACCCTTGGCAGTGACGGTAGCGCCCTCTACGAACGCGCCTTCGGCAGCGCAGATCTGGTGCAGAGCGCGACGCTCGACGGCTTGCGCACGCAAATTGCTCTTCACGACGCGGCGTCGCCCGAGCTGTTCGTCTGGCGCACCGAGCTGGCTGACGAGCTGCGCGCGGTGACACGCGACGACCTTGGCACCAACCTGATTGACGCGAACGGCGACGCTTGGCTGGCCGTGAGTCCCGTCACCATCACCGACGCGCGCGGCGTCGCCAGCAACGCGTTGTTGAATTTCGACGCAGACGGCTACGCGCGGCTACGCGTACCGCCGGCAGGCTTGCAGTATCCGGCTATGGTCGACTTTGCCGTCACGCTCGGCAACGTGCAGGCGTTGGCGATCGCCCCGACGCAGATCAAGGGGCGCGTCATGGTGCTGCTCGACAGCTCGGGCTCGATGCTCGAGCAGTTCGGCAGTAGCACCGGCACTGGCGGCGACAGCCCTTTCAACGGGCCAGCTGTAGTTTGCGACAACTCGCTCGGCAATGGCTCGACGTTCGCGTGCAACGCCAACCTGGCCTGCACGACGGCCAATGGCGGCCGGCCGTATTGGCCAGTCGCGGCTGCCGCCAACCCGAGCCGCCTGTTGGCCTCGAAGCTGGCGCTGCAAAATGTCGTGAACGCCAACGCGGGCCTGCTCGACTTCGGCCTAGAGCGCTACGCGGAGAGTACGGCGTGTCCGAACACCACGAACCCGGCGTACTGCTGCAACCCGCAGACCAACGGCACCACGGCGGGGCGCTGTCGCGGTAACGACGGCTACACGGACATCCCGATGTCTGGCACTGGAAACGACCTCACGTACCAGGGCAGCTGCGGCACTCCGTACGTTGGTGGACGCGTGCTGATTCGGCCCGGGGCAGGCTCGAGCACGCAGCTGTTGCCGTGGGTCGACTTCGTCGAAGACTTTTGCTCGTCGACCGGCAGCGTTGGGGCCGCGCCGCGCAACCCGGAGCTGCGTGGCAGTGGCCCGACGCCGCTCGGCAAAGCCGTGCGCACGGCGCGCGACGCTTGGTACACCCCGACCTACAACGACTCACGCGCGGCTGGCGCGCAGCCTCTCGACGACACGCTGATCGATTGCCGGCCCTACGTGTTGGTGGTGATGACGGACGGCGACGACACGTGCGGAGCGGGTTCCACGCACAGCGTGGACTGTGCCGCCAGCAACGCTCAGTGCAGTACCAACCGCTGTTTCAGCGCGGACGTGGCAGGTAGCGATAACTCCGCCTGGAACTGCCAATGTGCCAGCAACGCCGATTGCCCTGGCGAAGCCCAGACCTGCACCAGCACCGCCAAGGTGATGGACTGCGCCGGTAACAACGCGCGCTGCGGGGCCGGCAGTACCTGTATCGACACGCCCGGAAACGGCGACAACTGGCGCTGCTCGTGCAACAGCAGCGCTGACTGCGGCGCGGGCTTTGCTTGTGCCACGGGTACGCAGCCGGAGGTCGATTGTCGCGATGACGACGCGCGCTGCATCAGCGGCAACTGCTACGACCCGCCCGGCAACACGAGTTGGCGCTGCGGTTGTAACGCCGACGCGCAGTGCCCGGCTTCGCAGCATTGCGACGTCGGTAACAATCGCTGCGTAGCGGACGGCATTTGTCAGGCGGCAGGCGTCTGTCAAATCGCAGATCCGGCGCCCAGCGCGCAGGTGCAAAGCCTGACTAACGTCAACGCCACCAACCCAGTCAAGACCTACGTGCTCGGCATGGGCGACCCGGCGGGCCTCAACACCGGTGAGCTCGACGCGATGGCCGTGGCTGGGGGCACCACTCAGGCGCGGCTAGCCACCAGCCAGTCGGACATCGAAGCTGCCTTCGCGGACATCGTGGCCAACACGGTCAAGTACGAGATCTGCAACGGCATAGACGACAATTGTAACGTTCGCATCGACGAAGGTCTGGGCGTGTACCAAGAGTGCTTGACGGGCGCGGACTGCAACGGCGGCGCCTGCAATGCTGGTCGCTGCGTGTGCAACGGCCCTGCGCAGTGCGGGGCCGGCTTCACCTGCTCCAACGAGACGCCAACCAAGTTCTGCCGGCCTTCGTGCTCGGAGGGCCTGGGCGCGTGCTTTGCGGCAGGCGTACGCAAGTGCGGCGTGGGCGTCGGGCAATGCTGCGTGAACAACGCTTCGGCCACCTGCACCGACATCGTGCCGCCGGCGGGCACGGCCGAGGTTTGCGACGGCAAGGACAACAACTGCAACGGCTTCGTCGACGAGAACCTGTCGTGCCAGGGCTGCGTACCGCTGCCCGAGGTTTGCGACGGCAAGGACAACGACTGTGACGGGCAAGCCGACGAAACCGGGGCTGGCGGCTTGGTAGACATCGGGGGACCGTGCGGCTCAAACGTCGGTCGCTGTACGCCCGGCACTGCGGTGTGCTCGGGCGGCACGCTCGGCTGCTCCGGGGACACCGGCCCGTTCCCCGAGGTCTGCAACGGCTTCGACGACGACTGCGATGGCGTCGTCGATCGCATGGACCGAGCCTGTTACACCGGCACCGCCAACACCGAAGACGTCGGCACCTGTCGCGGTGGCACCCAGCTATGCACGGCCGTGGCCATGAGCAACGTGGCCAAGTGGGGCGCGTGCGTGGGTCAGCAGGGGCCGACGGCCGAGGTCTGCAACGGTCTGGACGACGACTGTGACGGCGTGGTCGACAACGGCGTTCCGTCGCCGACGAACGGCCAAGTCACGGGCGATGCCTGCTGTGGTAGTGGGGTCGCCGCGGACAAGTGCGGCGTCGGGGAATGCGTTCGCGGTCTTTGGGCTTGCGCCGGCAGCGTCGTGGTGTGCGCCAACGCTGGGCATCCGAGCAACGAGACTTGCGACAACAAGGACAACGACTGCAACGGCATGCTCGACAACATTCCGTCGCTGGGCGGTGATTGCGTCGCGCCCAGCGGCTGCGCTGGCACCTTGGCCTGCGATTCGCTGCTGCAAATGCTGGTCTGCACCCCCAAGGGCGCGTCCGGCTTGGAAGTTTGCAACGGTAAGGACGACGACTGCGACGGCCAAATCGACGAGCTGATGGACGTGCAGGTCAACGATGATTGGTGGGGTGACGACTGCAATTCGCCGCCCGTGGGTCACGACTTGCCTCCGTGTAAACCCGGCAAATTCGTGTGCAAAAACGGCGCAAAGACCTGCGAAGGCGACGTTCAGCCGCTCGCTAAGGAAGTGTGCGATCTGAAGGACAACGACTGTGACGGCATCGGCGACACGCTCGCGGCATGCCCCGGGGTGAACGCTTGCGTGCAAGGCGTCTGCGTCGAGCCGTGTCACGGTGGCGAGTTCCCCTGCCCCAATGGCTACGAATGCGACGTGTTCGGGGGCAAGAAGTACTGCGTGCCCACGACCTGCAACGCGGTCGAGTGCCCGCCGGGCGCTTCGTGCCAGGACGGCCAATGTACGCTCGACAACGTGGGTGGCGCTGGAAACGAGGGTGGGGCGAACGGCACCGAGGGTGGCGCCGGCGCGATCACGACTGGCGGTAGCAGTAACCCCGAGGGTGGCGACAGCGCTGGTCCGGGCGCTGCCGGCGACGCGAACGCCGCGGCCGGCAGCGGTGGCTCGACCAACGGCAGCGGAGCTCAGGGCACCGGCACGCCTGGCCTGGAAGCGCGCGGCAAGTTCGGTTTGGTGACGGGCGGCGGCGGTTGCGCGTGTCGCACCGCGCCGACCGAGAACGGCAAGTGGGTGGCGCTGGCCAGCTTGCTCTTGCTGGGCAGTGTCATCGGTAGACGGCGGCGCGGCGCGCCGCAGCGGAGGGCGGTCTGATGCGCTTCCTGCAAAGCTCGGCGCGGCTGCTCGCGCAACTATCGCTGCTGGTTGCGGGTTTGGGCGCGCTGGGCGGCTGCACCACCGAGGCCGCGTGCTTCGAAGACTGCCACGGCCTTTCTGATGGAAAGGGCGGTTCGGGCGGCAATAGCAGCGGCGGATTCGCTGGCAGTTTCGTGATCGGCTTTGGCGGCGACTCCGGTCCGGGCAACGGCGGCAGCCTCAACGTCGGGGGAGGACGGCTCGAGGACGCCGGCACGGCCTGTGACGACGTCAATTTACAGACCGACATCAACAACTGCGGCGTCTGCGGCACGGGCTGCGTCTTCACCGGCGCCGACGCCCTGTGCGTGAAGGGCGCGTGCGTGATCGGCGAATGCTTGGAGGGCCGTTACGATCTCGACGGCGATGCGGACAACGGCTGCGAGTACGCCTGCACCCCAGACGCCGATCCGACCGAAATTTGCGATAGCGCCGACAACGACTGCGATGGCGTGCTCAACAACGGCTTCGATTTGAACACCGACGCGCAAAATTGCGGCTTTTGCGGCAATTTATGCACGCTTTTGCACTCGGGCAGCAGCTGCGAGCCCAGCGCGTCGGGAGCCACATGTGTGGTAACCAGCTGTGAAGCGGGCTGGCACGACGTCGACGGTGTGGACGTCAACGGCTGCGAATACCAGTGCGACAAGACGGGTCGCAATGGCGCGGTCTGCCCTGCCACCGACCCCGGCTGCGGTAAGGAGCTGTGCGACAACGTCGACAACGACTGCAACGGCATCATCAACGACGGCGACGAAGCTAGCGGTGGTCCCGAAGGCGGTAAGACCTGCTTGGACTATTGCAAGGGCGTCGCGTGCAAGGGCGAGTGCACGGCGGGTGTCACGACCTGCGTCGGCAAAGACCTGGTGTGCATTCCGGGCATTGGCCCCACGCAAGAGCTTTGCGATCTTAAGGACAACGACTGCGACGGCGTGAAAGACAACGGCTTCAACTTCAGCACCGACCCGACCAATTGCGGCGGTTGCGGCGCCTCGTGCGTCGGGACGCTACCGAACGCCGTCGGCCAATGCACTGATCCGGCAGGCGCCGCCCCCCCGGCGTGCACGATTTTGGCCTGCAAACCGGGCTACAAGGACCTGGATTCGAGCAAGCCCGGCTGCGAAAAGTGCCCCAAGTTTCCGACCAGCGCCGAGACCTGCAACGGTATCGATGACGACTGCGACGGCGTCGTCGACAACAAGGCCGTCGTCGATGGCCAACAGCCGTTGGTCAGCGTGTTCTGCACCAATGGGGACAATCCCGCCGGCACGCCTTGTGCGGGTACGACCGTCAGTTGTGGCGGCGCTGCCGGCTGGGTTTGCAAATACCCGACGGGAGCCGGCGTCGAAGTCGACCCCGCGACGAAAAAGGTACGTGTCGTCGAAAGCGCCTGCGACGGTAAGGACGGCAACTGCGACGGTCAGAAGGACGAAGCCTTCTTGAACAAGGGCCAGGGCTGCGGTG
>JAYUYU010000358.1:0-2271 GCA_043752365.1 Myxococcales bacterium
GCGTCGCGCACACCGGCCGTCGCGCTGCCGTCGTCGGGGCCCAGCGCCGCGCTCGTCGCCAGCCTGCGCGCTTGGCGCCTGCAAGAGTCGAAAAAGAAACGCGTACCCGCGTTCCGGGTGCTCACCAATCGCGCGCTGGTCGCCATCGCTGACGCGCGCCCCGGCACCGCACCGGACTTGAAGGCCATCAAGGGCGTTGGACCCAAACTGCTCAAGAAATATGGCCCACAGCTAGTCGACCTGTGCAAGCGCACTGGGCCCAAAGGCGGCAGCGCTGAATGACCTCCAAGCGGCGCCCGCCCATCAAGGTCAAAGCGACACAGCTTGGCGATTCTCACAATTTTGGTCGGCGCGTCAGTGCGCGCGCGGGCCGCATCAGCAAGCCGCGCGCTTTGCTTTGGGAGTGGCTGCTACTCTCGGCCGATAGCCCGTTGCGCCGCCTACTCGACAACGCTGCGGCGCAGGACGGCCTGGGACGCGAGGCGTTCGGCTTCTTACCCACGCTGGCCTTCTTCGGCTCGGCCACGGACGTGGGGGGCGAAGTGCAACGCCTTCGGCTGGAGCCGCTGCAGACGCGGTCGACCGAGGCGCGCCTCGCCTTGGCGCGCATCGTCGGTCGCTCCTTGGCGCTGTGGAGTTGGCTGGGCGTCGCCGATCTGCACTGGGAGAACTTGGTCTTGGGCGTCGACGCGCGCGGCCGCACCGTGTTCGGTCCGCTCGACATCGAAATGATTTTGGCCGACCTGTCGCTACCTACGGAGACCAAGCTGCTGCCCGACGCGGACCCGGAGTATGCCGCCGTTTGTCAGCACGCGAGCGGCGTACGGCGCGTGCTGCCCTTTTTGGGCAAGCCCGTCACGCCTGACATCTTGCTGAGCGTGGCCGGTGCGTACCGCGGCACGCTGCAGCTGCTCGCTCGGCATCAGAGCGCGATCGCAAAGGTTTTCAGCAGCTTGCCGGGGCTACGCGCAACTCCGCTGCGCGTGTTGCTGCGCAGCACCGCTGAGTACGTGCACGCCAACGTGCAGCCGCTGTGGCCGCCCCTGCTCGAGGCCGAGACCGAGCAGCTCGACCGTGGGGATATTCCCTATTTTTTTCGACTCTACGGGCGCGCCGGCATTCACTACTACACCGAGCCGACGCTCAGTCGACTTGGGCGGCTCCCGCTGCGCGGCGACGTCCCGAAGCTCGATCCGCTGCTTCGGCTGTCGCGCGGCCTCCGCTCACCCTCGCGCAAGACGCTCGAGGAAGATGGGCTGTTCACGCTGCTGGGCGCTTTCGACCATCCCTCGTTCACGGGCAAGCACCAGAGCAATGAGCTTTCAGTCAGCTTCGGCGCGCGTAGCTTGGCCGTGACATTGCCCGATGGTGAGCGGCTGCAATCACGCCGCAACTTGAGCCAATTCGTGAACCGCGTTTACCTGCCCTGTGTATGCGGCGAAGTGCGGTCCGTGTTCGTTCCGCCCGTCACGGTGTGCAAGGTCGCCCCCGGCAGCGTATAGTCCGGCCCAATCGTGCCTGACTCCACTTGTGACACCTGCCGTCGGCCTTCGGTCGCCTGCGTTTGCGATCGCATCGTCTCGTTTCCGACGCTGCGCCGCGTGCTGATCTTGCAGCATCCGCAAGAGCAAGACGCCGTGCTCGGCTCAGCGCAAATCTTGGCGGCCAGCCTGCCGAACGCCAAAATCGTGGTTGGGCTCAGCTGGCCCAATTTCGCCAAGGCGCTGGCCGAGGAAGGCGCTGACCCCCGCCGCTGGGCCGTGTTGTTTCCCGAGCGCGAAGGTCCCGGGGACCAAGTCACGGGCAAAGCCGGCGTGACCGCGCCCAGCGCGCTCGAAGGCATCGTGGTGCTCGACGGCACTTGGTCGAAAGCCAAAACCTTGTGGTGGCGCAACCCCTGGCTCACCAAGCTGAACCGCCTCACGCTGAAGCCGAAGCAGCCGTCCATTTACGGCCACCTGCGCGCCGAACCGCGCCGCGAGTTCGTTTCGACGCTCGAGTCCGTGGCCGCGGCCCTCACCCTCTGCGGTGAAGCCCCGGACATCGAAGCCGGCTTGCTGCGGGTTTTCCGCACGCTCGTGCAGCGCGTGCGCGACGCCAAAATCATTCCCCCAAAACCCCGCCGCTCACCGCCCAAACAGGGCCCCGCCAAACCGCCACCGCGCGACACCCCGCCCGAATGAACCCGCGCCCGCTAGCCAGGCCGTAGGCTGGGCGCCCGACGGGGGGATCGTTCCGTCGCGGGTTGGCGCACGCGACTTCGAACGCTTG
>JAYUYU010000359.1:0-6010 GCA_043752365.1 Myxococcales bacterium
GCGTCGGTTTCGGTCACATCGGCGCAGGCGGGGCGACCCACCACGACCTGGCACACGCATCCGATCCGAAGCTGGTGACGATCCATACTTGGTACGCCAGCATGATGGGTTACATGCTGCAAAAGCTGCAATCCATAGTGGAGCCCGACGGTAAGACCCTGCTCGACAAGACCGGCATTCTCTGGGTCAATGAGCTTTCTTCGGGTGCGACGCACAGCAAGGAAGACATTCCACTCATGCTGATTGGCGCGGCTGCAGGCGCTTTCAACACGGGGCGTTACCTGGACTTCCGCGGTAAAGACCGTAGCAACACCGACCTGCTTTTGAGCGTCCTCCACGCTTATGGAATCATGGATACGCGCTTCGGCGACCTCCGGAGTGAGGCGCAGGGCTGGTTGCAGGGTCCATTGGACCTGGGCTGACGGTCGTGCGATGAGAACGTCACGCTGCCTTTTCCTGCTGCTCAGCACTTGGTTGAGCGGCGCATGCGGTGAGAGCCCCACTCCGACCAGTGACTCGAACCTGGTACCCGGCAGAGACGGCCCCGCGACGACTGCGGGTTCGGCCAATGCCTTGGCGCCCGAGCCCACGGAAACGCGCGGCAGCGGCGCCAGCGGGAACGCTAGCGGCGGCAGCGGCAGTGGCAACGCCGCCGGCGGCAGCGGGGGCAACGCCGCGGGCGGCAGCAGCGGCAGCGGCAACCCTGGAGAGCCAAAGCTTTGGGCACAAAAGCGCGCGGCCTTGCTCGAGAAGATCGGACGTCCCACGGTGGCCTTGGACGTCGAAGAGTCCCCCCAAGGCCAAGACGCAGGCCTGCTGCTCGAGAATTTTTCCATCCAAACTGATGAAAGCACTCGCATCCACGGAACGAGCTATCGCCCAGGAGACGCTGGGCCCTATCCCGCGGTTATCTACCTACACGGTACCGGTGGTGACCGAAACGCGGACAACGCGTTCAACAGGAACCTGGCCCGGCGAGGGTTCTTCGTGGTGACGATCGATGCTCGGTATCACGGCCAGGGGCGTGGAACGACGGCCTACTTCGACGCCATTTTCGCGGCCTACGTCAGCGGCGACGCGAATCCGTTCTTGTACGACACAGTGTGGGACGTCATGCGTTTGATCGACTACCTCGAGCAACGGCCGGATGTCGACAGCGAGCGCGTGGGTTTGGTGGGGAGTTCGAAGGGCGGAATGGAGACCTACCTCACCGCCGCGGTGGAACCGCGCGTTGACGTTGCGGTACCGTGGATAGGGGTACAGAGCTGGGCCTGGGCACTGGACAACGGGCAATGGCAGCCTCGCGTGGCCAGCATTCAGGGAGCGGTGGACCGAGCCGCGCAGCACGACGGCGTTGCCTCGATTGATGTCGATTACGTACGCCGCTTCTACGACCGCGCGGTGCCAGGAATTTATGGGGAGTTCGATGCCACCGAGATGTTGCCGGCGATCGCACCGCGCCCGCTCTTGGTAGTGAATGGCGACAGCGATCCCAAGACTCCCCTGCCAGCGCTCAGATTGATCGAGACGACCACCAAGCAGGCGTATGTGGCAGCCGCGGCCACCGAGAACTTCGTGTTGCGAATTCAGCCAAACACCGGTCATTCCGTGACTGAAGCGTCCCTCGCGGCCACGCTCGACTGGTTCGTCGCTCACCTGAAGCCTTAGCAGCACGACGAGGCGAGCTGGCTCGTCACGGTTTTGCGTAGTGCTTGCCGATCAGTTCTCCCATCGCGGCGTTGCCTTGCGGCGTCATGTGGGGCGCGCTGGCGAAGACGTCGCAATGAGGAACCACGAAATCTGGCGCAACGCTGACGAACCCCTGCGAGCGAGCGGCCACCGCTAGCCGGGCAGCGTCAAGGTTCGGTGAAACGGTGGTTTGCTCGCCGCAGTTTTGACCTGGAGGCGAACGCACGAACGTCATCAGCTCGATATGCCGGACGCCGGCATACTTGGCTTTGATAGTTTGCAGCGCTGCCTCTGTATCGTCTTCCCACGCCGCCTGGGACGTACCAAGGTAGTCAATCTTCGCGGTAACGAAGATGATTCGGTCGGGCGTGGCTCCCACGCAGGCAGAGCGGGTTTCACAGTCGTAGTAATTTCCTTCGCATTCCTCCAGCCACACCGCGTGGTTCGAATCTGCCCAATCCTCCACCAGCGCATGATGCGGCGATTTGACCTGCCAATTGGCGTCCTTGACGTGGTCCTCGAAACCCGCGGCGAACCACTCACCGGTCACGTTGGGACCCAGAAACTCCGTGCAAGCGTAGGCCGTCGGCGCACCGCCACCGCTACCGCCCATGCCTGCCTGGCCCTGTCCCGCGAAACCGCTCGAGCCTTGGCCGGCGGCCCCAGCGTGCCCTGCCGTCGTACCCGCCGTGCCGAGGCTGCCGCCGGAACTCGCATTCCCGCCCTGGCCCGCTGTGGCCAAGGTCCCGTTGCCTGAACCGCCTTCTGCACGGGAGCCGCCAACGTTGTCACCAGCGTTGCCGCCGGCTTCGCCGGGGAGTGGCGGGGTGTTGCCCGAGCAACCCAAAAACGCGCCCGCTGCGATCCAAAGCGCTGCAGGGCGGGAGAGGAACTTGGCTTGCATAGCGACGTCACAGTGCCCAGGCGCCACCCTTCGGGTAGGAAAGAAGCGCCGCGGCTGGAGCCACGGAGGACTCCACCCACGTTGCCTCCGAGCCGGACTTTTTCGCGACGGTGCGCGCTTATTGCGGCCGGCCTGTCCCGAAGACCCTTCCGGTTGCGGCACGGACGTGTTTGCTTTCGGCGTTGCTTACGATCGCCCTAACCCTACTGATACTTGCGATGAGTGGCCGCAGGCCACCAGCAAGATTTTCCTGCGGAGCTACGATTTTGGTGCTTACTTTGAGCCACGGCGCGGCTCTCGCGAATGAACCTGCCACCTTCTTGTCTTGGCAAGCGCCGCCGATCAGCTGTCCACCGCCGGAACAAGTAGAGCGGCGACTAACGGAGCTGCGAGCTGGAGAGCTTGGAAACGGCGAGTTTCGCGTCGTGGTGCGGATCGATGAGCAGGCGGGTCGCTTTCAACTTCGTCTGCACACGGAGCTAAACGGTCGCACGGGTGAACGGGTCCTCCATGGCCAGACCTGCGAAGAGGTTACTCAAGCCGCGATCACCGTGCTCGTGCTCGTGCTCGACGCGGAAGCGACACCGCGGACTGCCGAGGACCCGCTTCCGATCATTCCCGCTGCAACGCGGCCCCACCGTCAAGCTGCCCCTAAGCCCGCGGGGGCGCCGCCGCCTGTTCGCGCAGCGCGCGCTTTTTTGGCTTCCGGGGTTGGCGTGGGGCACGGCGTCTTGCCCGGTATGGCCCTGGCGTTCGAAGCGCGCGCTGGGGTGCGTTGGCGCAGTTGGAGCATCGAGGCGCTTGGCCAGCTTTGGCCGGAGCGAACCGCAAGCGCGGCAGCCCTTTCCGGTGCCGGTGCGGAGTTTTGGATGCTCGGCCTTGGGCTCATTGTGTGTCCAGAGCTGATCAGCCGCCCGATTGGATGGCGGTGGCGTCTGTGTGGTGGTGCACAAGCAGATTGGATGCGGGGGCACGGCTTCGGAGTCGACGAGCCCGCTTCGGCCTCAGCCTTTGGCTGGACCTTGGTCGCGGGGACAGGGCTGAGCGTGCCGATCGCTCATGGCCTGTCGATCGGCTGGACCCTGCACTGGCTGGTCCCGGCCACGAGACCACGATTCGTCTTGGACAATGTGGGCGGCGTTTTCCAGCGGCCGTGGCTGGGCGGGCGAACGGCCCTTGGCCTCGAGCTAACCTTTTGATGAACGAGCGGCCCGGCCAGCGGTCACTGACTCGTACGCTTCATGCAACGCGCCACCTCAGAGCCCATCCAGCCCGACATGGCGGATGAGCCGCCAGCTCCCAGCTCGGCGCTCACCTTTGAGGTGGTCTACGAGAAGCACTTTCCCTTCGTCTGGCGCACCATGCGCTACCTGGGAGTACCCGAAGATTGCCTCGATGACGCCGTGCAAGAAGTGTTCCTCGTGGTTCATCGGCGGCTGGGTGAGTTCGAAGGGCGCGCCAGTCTCACCACCTGGCTGTTCAGCATCGTTCAGAACATCGCGCGTTACTACCGACGCACCTTGAGTCGGCGCGCTCGACACGTCACCAGCATTGGGGCGGGCGAGCTAGACGGCGTCCTCAGCGCTCCAGGCGGACCGCTCGCCAACGCGGAGGCGCGTCAAGCCGCGGATCTGGTCTCCGAGCTGCTCGAGCAGATCGACGAAGCGAAACGCGCTGTATTTGCGCTCGTGGAGCTCGAGCAGCTGAGCGTCGGTGAGGCCGCCGAGATGCTTGGAATCAACGCCAACACTGCGGCCTCGCGTTTGCGCGCCGCCCGCAAAGAGCTTCAGCAGGCCATCCGTCGCTACAAGGTTCAGCAAAAGTGGAAAGACACATGAGCGACAACGACGAGCTCGACCGCGTCTTGATAGCTGCGAGGCGAGGCTTCGAACCGCTGTTCGAAGACAAGCTGCGACTGAGAAGAGCGCTGGCGCAAAAGCTGGCTGCGGGCGGATTGGTCATGGGCCTCAGCAGTAGCGTTTGGGGGGCGCTTAGCTCCAAGCTACTATGGGGGGCGGGGACACTGGGAGCTGCAGGCCTTCTTGCGCTTGCCGCGGGCGTCGCGCGCGATACTCCGAGCGCACCGACGGTAACGGCGCGAGCGGCGCCCTTGTCAGTCCCAGCACAGCTACCGAAAACGTCCGCGCCGGTGGCTGAACGACCGCGTGTCGTCGAGCCTGTGTCAAGACCGTCAACGGCCCAGTCTGTCCAGGCAAGCGCGCCGTTCGCGGGCTCGGCTGAGCCGAAGAACGGCGCACTGGCCCAAGAGGCGGCGTTGCTGCTCGAAGCGCGCTCTGCGTTGCGACGAGGCGAGCCACAGCGGGCTATCGCGTTGCTCGGAACCTATGAGTCGCGCTTCGAGGGCGGCCTGCTGCGTCAAGAAGTGCACGGTACGCGCATATTGGCGCTGTGTGCTCTGGGCCGCGAAACCGAGGCTCGCCGAGCTGCAACAGTCTTCAACAAGCGGTGGCCGAACTCACCGATGGCCGCTAGGCTCTCGACCTCCTGTGTTGGCGAAACCTTGGCCCCTCCGAGTGCTCCTTGAGCGGGCCATCGACCATGCAGCCAGCACTCTGCTCACCTCCGCGCTCCTGCTAATACCGCAGCTAGGCTGCGGTGACTCGGGCGACATCAGTGTGGGGGGCAACAGGCTGCTCCCACCCGCCAGCGTTCTGGCACGGCCCGCAGACGCCTTCGTTGGTCAGCTTGGCGTGAATACGCACTTCGGCTACCCCGAGTCCTTGTACGCGACTCAGCGTGACGCCATCGTCCTGCCCGCACTGGCCGAGCTGGGCGTCCGTCACGTCCGCGAGAACGTTACTTCGCGCATCGCGAGCGATTTTCCTCCGGGCGAGCTCAGCGCGCTGTTGGTCTTTCGAGGCGCCCCCATCGACGAGGCCGTGGCCTGGGCAAAAACCTTGGGCAATCGGCTGAGCGCCGTGGAAGGGCCGTCGGATACCGACTACGCGCAGGACCAGTTCAGCTACGGCGGAGAACGATTTCCGCAGGGCACGGCTGCCTACCAGCGCGCGCTGTTCGAAGCGGTGCAAAGTGATCCGTCGCTTTCCGACGTGCCCGTCGTTTTTCCCACGGTCTATACGGCAAGCAATGCAGTGCTGCTCGGAGCCTTGGGTTCGGGCACCCACTGTAACGTGCACGCCCGTCGCCTGCTGGGCGAGACTCCCAGTGACGACGCTGACCTGCTCCTGCGCGAAGCGCCGGTCATCTGCGGTGACGTGGTGCCTACGTTTGCCACGTCGGTGAGCTATTCCACTTTGGAATCGGCCGAGGGCGGCGTCTCCGAGCTGGTAGCGGCCAAGTACCTACTGCGCTCTGCTCTGGAATACTTCAAGCGTGGTGTCGACCGCTTTTACGTGTATGAGCTGATCGACGAGCGGCCCGATCCGGACGGCTTGA
>JAYUYU010000360.1:0-6003 GCA_043752365.1 Myxococcales bacterium
GTAGCGCAATTCGTGCGAGGTGCGGGTGGTGGAAAGACCGCGTCGAACACCCGCGGATCAGCCTGGGTTGCTCACGGCCCAACCTTGACTCTGCGGGACCGGGCGCTGGCGGTGAATACGTCGAGAAGGCTCGACGTTCCTTCGAGACGGTCATCGTCGACAAGAAGGTCGCAGCAGCGCTCGGCGGTCCGGAGGGCGTTACCGCTGTCCTCCAGGCGTTGGCTAAGTCTGTCGGCCAAGCGAAGAAGAAACGACCAGCGGCACTCAAAGTCGCCGAAGTGGAATGTCGTCACGTGTGCCCACCGGTCGTGTGGTCGTGGACTCGTCGCGGCGATGGCCTGGTGGGGATCGGGATGTGGCTCACGGCGTTCCACCGTCGACTATTCATCCTTTGAGCTCGTCCTTCAACGCCTACGCAACGGTTCCGGCTTCAGCGCAGGCGCGCCAGGCCAACCCAAATCTTGTCGGGCTGCCGCGGAACGCGTAAGCAGAGCCCATGCGCGTGCCGGCGACGGTCATGTTTCTTCTCTGCTCGTCCGGCTGCGCGCACGGCATCGCGATCGAGAAAATCGACGTCGACAGCTACCGTATCACTTGCCCGGAGCTGCCGCTCGACCGGTGCTTGGCGGAGGCGGCGAACAACACCTGCGACAAGCGCGCTTACTTCGTCGCGCGCGGTATCAGCGAGGTCAACAAGCGAGGTCGCACAGACGCGCCCGACATTTCCCAATCGAGCGAAGCCATCGTGCGCTGCGCGCCCGGGCAGGGCTTCGGCGACCAGGCCAAGGAGCTCATGGCCGCCACTCCAGGCGACCGAGCCAAGCCCGCCACCGCCGCGAGCGCGCCCCAATCGTCCGCGTCCATCTGCGCCCCTGGCTCGACTCAAGCCTGCTTTGCTACGGGAGCTTGCCGCGGCGGCCAAGCCTGTAAGCCCGACGGCTCCGGCTACGAACCGTGCGACTGCGGCTCGACAGTGCCCGCGGCTGGGACCGGAAACGACTCGCCATAAAAGGGCCTCGAGGACGCAACGGGCAGACCGGGTCGCCAGCGACTATCGGGAGCAGGCCAGCACGGGGCGGGACCTTCGCTCACGCTTGCGCTTCTTGCATGCTCTTTGATGCACGTCGTCCTTTTGGGGATAGGGCCGCACGAATGGGAAAGCGCTCACGCCACCGCCGCCGCAAAAGCCGCGAACAGGTCCCCAGGCAAGGGGCGTTCGAGGTGCCAGGTGATGGACATGGGCAGTTCCGATTCGTGCTTCACGTAGGTGGCGGGGCCGAGGAAGTAGAAGGACCGATCTGTGCTCTGGCGGCGGGCGAAAAGCATGATGCGTGAGCCTTGGGCGACGTGATTTTGGTAGCGCAGGCCGGTCTCGCTATCAGCGCGTGTAACGGACTGGCTTTCCCAGTGGATGAGGTCGCGGCTGATGGCGTAGTCGCGGTAGCGGGTGGTCGGCGAGAATTGGCCGCTGGTCTTGTCCAACGTAAATGCCAAAAGATCGGCAGCCGCCGCCTTTGCCCAGTACACGCCGGTTTGCCAGGGGGCGACCTTGGCCGCGTCGCCAATGCCGAACGCCGCCAGAATCTCAATGCGCGTGTACCTGCCGTGTACTGCAAGCGGCACTTGGCTTTGCCCAGAGAGGGTGGTCGTGACGTGTTCAACGCGATCAGCCAGCGTGGCCATCAAAGCTAGGACCTCGCGCCGAATCTGGGGATGACGCCAGAGCAGCTCGCAGCCTTCACGGAGAGGGGTCGTGCTGGCCACTGCCTTGTCGACGAGAGACGCAACGAGCATGCGAAGCAAGCGCCGGTCGACTTGGGACAGCACGCTCGGGTCGGGGATGGAGTCGCTGGCGACTAGGGATTGGTAGCCTTGGATGCGCGCGGGATCATCCACATGCAGCAGGCGGCCGCACGCCCGTCGCAACTGCTCTTCTGAGGGTCCGGCGGGAAGCGTCGCGACCCCCGCTTCCTCACAAAGGTCCGACCAGCTCTTGCTCCCCGCGTACACGTCCTCGAGTTCGAGCCCGGTCGTGTCGAGGAAAGACTGAAGCGTGAAGTCAGGCTTGGAGTGCGCGTGCAGGCGCAGTTCCTCGACCTTGGCGCTCCAGCGTGACGGCACCGCGCTCTTGATGCTCGCGAGAACGATATCGCTGGCCACGCGGTCCAGCTCCATGTGGCAGCCTGCCGGCAAAAACGGGAACCCCTGCTCGACCTGGGCAGCGACGTCGCTCCGACTACCGCCCAACAGCGCTCTCAGCTTTCGATCGAAACGAAATTCCGAACGGTGTAAGCCCACGAAATCGAGCACGGTGCAGACCGTCTTCGACGGGTGCCTACGAAGCCCTCTGCCCAGCTGCTGGAGGAACAGCGTGGGGCTCTCGGTGGGGCGAAGCATCAGCAGTGTGTCCACCGCCGGAACATCGACACCCTCGTTGAACAGGTCGACCGAAAAGACTACTTTCACACGTCGCTCGACGAGATCCAGAAGCGCTTGGCGGCGTTCCTGGTCAGGCGTGTCTGACCAGATTGCCACCGCTGCTATGCCCGCTTCCCCGAAGACGCGAGCCATAAATCGCGCATGCTGGATGCTGACGCAGAAACCTAGCGCCCGCATATTGCCGAGGGAATCCACGCGACGGGTCAGTTCCTGAATGACTAGGTGAGCCCAAGCGTTGTTGCCCGTGAGTAGGTTGGAGAGTCCCTCGACGTCATAGCCTCGACCGCGTCGCCAGGGCACGCCTCGAAGGTCCAACCCGTCGTGGACGCCGTAGTACGCGAATGGCACTAAGCGATGCTGATCAACCGCGTCCCACAGTCGCAACTCTGCAGCGATGCGCCCTTCGAACCAATCAAGCACTGGCAGGCCGTCGCTGCGCTCCGGCGTAGCCGTCAAGCCCAGCAACTCGACTGGCTTCAGGTGCTCCAGCAAGCGTCGATACGTCCCCGCGCCGGCGTGGTGGAACTCGTCGACGATCACGATGTCGAAATGGTCTGGCTCGAGGTGTTCCAAGCCAGTCGCAGTCAGGCTCTGGATCGACGCGAAAACGTGCTCGAAACGCTGCGGGCGCGCACGACCCACCCACAGCTCGCCAAAGGCGTAGTCGCGCAGCGCATGACGGAACGTGGCGAGCGTTTGCGTCAGAATCTCTTCCCTATGCGCAACGAATAGCAGGCGCGCGCGAGGTAGCGACTCGCGCAGGCGCCCGTAGTCGAGAGCAGCCATCACGGTCTTGCCCGTGCCTGTGGCTGAGACCAGCAGATTTTTGTGGTGCCCAAGCCGTCGCGCCAACGCCACTTGCTCCAGCAGTCGCTCTTGAAATGGCTCGGGCCGCAGCTCGATCGGGCTCATCACGACTTCGATGCGGTCACGCTCCGCGTGGGCCATCGCCGCCTGGAACTGTTTGGAGTCGTAGGCGATGAAGTCGCCGCTGTTCCAATAGCTGTCGAAAACAGCTGCGACCTTGTCGACCACACTCGGATTCCGAGCACGGGACGCACGCACGTTCCACTCCAGACCACTCACTTGCGCGGAATGGGTCAAATTCGACGAACCGATATAGGCGGTGGAGAAGCCCGAGTGCCGATAGAAGTACCAAGCCTTGGCGTGAAGCCGCGTGCTGCCTTGGTCATACGAGACGCGGACGTCGGCACCCAAGTCCCGCAAATCGTCGAGCGCCGCTCCTTCGGTCGAGCCCGTATAAGTGGTCGTCAGAACCCGCAGCACGCGCCCCGCCTGACAGTGAGTGCGGAGCGCGTCGAGCAGCGGCCGGATACCGCTGCGACGAATGAACGCCATCACGACGTCAATGCGGTCGGCAGAATGAACCTCGGTTAGGACCTGACTGCCAACCCGCGGCTCGCCAGGAGCATTCGTCAATAGCGTTGTATCGAACAAGGGAATGAGAGGTTGCTCGATCGTCTCGTCGCTTCCGTCAGGCAGCCTACCGAGCACGCTGCGCAGCACGTCACCGGCCTCTGCAGGGCGTTCGCTCGAAAGTGAACCCGCATTCGTCGCCTCGACAATCTGGTCCACCAGCTGGCGTGCGAGGCGCGTCCCGACCTTCACTCGTTCACGCTTGTCGAGGGAGGCGATGGCTCGTTCGATGACCCGCGCCAGGTGCATCGCGATGCGATCGGCCGCCTCAGCCTCGTGCAGCTCCGAACGGCGAGCTTGCAGTCGACCATCCAGCGCGACAAGCTGCGCCTCCATCGCTTCAGTGACAAGTGTCTCGTAAAGCCCGCGCTCACTCTGCGCCATCGTTTCACTCTACAACAAGACTCCGCACCGCCGCAGCAGTTAGCCGAGCTCCCTTTCCAACTCGTGAGCGCTATCCTGGTGCTCATGGACCAGCTGCTGCGCATGCGTTCGGCATCATCGAGGGTGCAGCCATCACACTCGGGCTTACGGCTCTGGAACTTTTGGACGAGTTCGACGCTTCATCCAAGCGCGGATAATTGCGGGCGGCCTCTCAGCTTGAGCTCAATGCCCATCGCGATAGGCCTCTACCATCGCGTCGGTGACGTTTTGTGGATAGCAGAGGGGCCCAGCGCCGCCGTTCCTACTGTACGCGCTGCGCTTGCCGCAGAGTGAGCCGTCGGTCGCAAGGTTGTACGGGCATGGGCGGTTGCCGTCGTAGGCGGCAATCGAGTCGTTGATGATGAGCTGCCGGATCTCACCATCTGTCGGCCCTGGGACGTCGGCGCCGCGAGCGCCAGCCGCCGCCTCTAACGGCAGCAGCTCTTCCGCGACGCCCCCGCATGCCGTGACCAGCGACGCCCCGAGCACCACTATCAACAGGAGGGACGCGGGACGCATCTAGTCAGAATACACAAACGTCGCTGGGCTCGCCAGAGCTACCCCCGCGTCATCCTCCAAAGCATCGCCAAAATCCGCTCGACCAGCTTCATCGCAACCTCCGCATCGCCCGCCGTCACAAGCCGCCAGGCGATAGCCTGGCGCAGCGCATGCCGCGTCTCCCCCGCGCTGCCCGCAGCCGTAAACAGCCGCGCCCGGCGATTTCCAGGATCCGAACGCCGCCTCCGCAGCGTTGAGCCCGATGCTGCTGGCCGCGCGCCGCAGCTGATCTTCCCAAGCCTTGTCCCGCTGCCGAATACGCGGCATCAGCGGTACCAACGCCTCGACCAACTGCAAACTCAGCTCTTCAACTTGAAATGCCATCGTGAAAACTCCGTTCGTGGTTTCGGTCTCGCCCGCTTGCGAGCCATAACCAGCCCCCCAGCAGTGCGCGGAGGAGCGGTCGAGGCTGCGCGCTCCGCGCGTACCGGCGCAGCCGGCCCCCGCCTCGACCGCGCCGAGCACACTGATAAAATCAACCTCCCCCGAGCAAGCCCCCCGGAAGCCTCCGTCCCCTCTCGCCCCCGCCGCAGGCGTCCACCGCCTCGGGCGCAGCCCGCTCACGTCATCGCGCCGAAGGCGCGTCCACGTCCCCCGGCCGCAGGCCGTCCACGTCCACGTCCACGTCCACGTCCACGGCTCCGCTCGCGCCGCAGGCGCAGCGCTCACGCTCTCGCCCGGCCAACATGGCCCAATACCGACACGTTAGCTTCTGCAAATCAGGCTGCATCTCGGCAGCGGTTGCCGGCTGCCATGATCCGCGAAAATCCGATACCGCTCGTCGACCACCGGCGCCCCGCCCGCCAGTTTCTGGACAAGCGCCGCCAAGCGAGCGATACAACGTCATCGTCGCGCGACCACGCGGCACCCCGAAAGCTCGGACCACTAATCCGGGCTTTCTTCCTTTTGTGGCGGGCGCGACGTTGTAACCGAGCTCAGCTCAGCTGGCCCAGATCGGTGCCGAATTCTGGCTGCCACCCGCGCTCCGCACCGGAAT
Organism: Myxococcales bacterium; assembly: GCA_043752365.1. Taxonomy (GTDB): domain Bacteria; phylum Myxococcota_A; class Polyangia; order Polyangiales; family Polyangiaceae; genus PMG-095. The sequence continues at coordinate 5,855 of JAYUYU010000360.1, forward strand.
TACGCGGTTTGGGACAGCCACTGACACTCGGCGTGTGCTTAAGCGCCCGTTCGACGTCACTCTGACGCATGCTCCACCACACCACCCCCACAGTTAAACCGTCGGCGCGATCCAGCCTCGGTCGTGCATGTGTTGCCAGGCCGCCTTGA
>JAYUYU010000361.1:0-5997 GCA_043752365.1 Myxococcales bacterium
CCGCTACCGCGAATCTTCTGGTCGACCCAATAACGGGCGGTTTCGTCGGGCCCCATGTTGAGCACTAGGCGGTCGAAAAGCACGCGATCGGGGGCCCGAGGAGGATGATTGAACGGCACGCTCGTCTGCCCGCCGAGCGTTAGCGTCCGACCGCGAAACAGCTGTCGCAGGTCCGAAAACGAGACGTTCTGGAGGTTACTCGACTTAGTGACCAGGACCTGCAACCGCACCGGAGCTGCGGCGTCAGCGTTCGCTGTCAGTAGGGCGGCGCCAACCGCAGTGAAGAATCCGCGACGCGTAAAGGCATCCATCAGAAGGCCACCGCCAGTTGCGTGAGCACGCGCCGCAGCGTACCGCGATAGATCTCTGTCGAAGAATCAGAGCCCAGCTTCACGAGGTTGGCTTGCAGCTTGAGCACGACCGTCGGCTCCGGTCGCACGTTGAGCCCCAGGCTCATCCCCCAGCCCGGCGCAACGATGGCTGAACTGCCAAAGTCGTACGCCTCGAACAAGGCAAACGGCATCGTGCCCAACCAGGGCGTGCGGTACCCGGCGAGAGCGTAGTAGCCCCGTTCGCGATAGTCGGCGTAGATGGCACCGTTCGCCGTAGGATGCAGGCCTTCGTCGTAGACTACCTCGTGCTGCATGACCTCGCCCTGCACTAGCAGGCCACCGAATTGCCAACGCAGATCACCGCCGATCGACTGTTCGCGGTAGCGCAGCGTCAGGGGGCTCACGGCGTCCAGCACGGGCGCCTGCCCGGACGGAGTGACGAGCTCGAACTCGAGGTTGCGGCTAGCGTACGTGCCCTTGTAGCCAGACAGGCCAACCGTGAGGCTTCCGAAGTCGTTGTTGGTGAAGTAGGCGCGCCCGCCCACCGCCTTGTTCTCGTCGAGATCAACGTAAGCGTCGGAGGGACCGCGACCATTGGAAAGAGTCGCCGCATAGCCCAACAGATTGTTGCCCTGACTCCATTCGCCAGACAGTTGCAGCCCGGTTTGCCGCTCGGGGAACAACCCTTGACCGACGATGTATGGTCGATAAACGCCAATCACGACAGGCGAACCGTGATCGACGTTCCAAATGCCGACTGGCGTTAGCCACTGACCTACGCGCAACGAGAGCAGGGGGTGAAAGGCGTAGTCGATTTGTACGCGCTGGATTTGGATGCCACCCCAAGTAAGCAGTCGGTTGTCGTTGGCGTAGTCGAGCGCCCCAGCGTCGAACGGGACGACCAGCTGGCCTGGCGCCGTCGGATAGCTGGCGTTGCCTTGCGGGAGATACAGGAAGCGTACTTCGGACAAGACGCTCCACTTCTCGGCGATCAGGGCCGAGAAATAGACGTTGAGATTGCCGACAGAGAATGACGAGCGAGGCTGAACGATGCGGCGAAGCGGGCTGTTGCTCGAGGACACGTTCTTGACGAAGGTGAAGTCGGTGAACCCCGACAACTCGAGCCGCGGATAGGTAGCGCCCGGGTCGACGACTTCCCCCGGACTGGCGCTGAAGAAACCCGCGTCATCGCCCGAGGGTGTGGCGGCGGGGGGCAGCGCGCTCGCGTCGTGGGCTGGAGGCGCCCTCTCGTCATTCGCCGCTGCGGCATCGGGAGCTGCGGGCACAACGGGCGTTTCGACCGCCGCGGGCGCGGCGACCGATGGCGCTGTCGCATCAGCCGCGCCAGCGGGCGGTTCCGATTGCGCTTCTGCCAGCGTTGCGCGAAGCAGCGACGCCAGGCAAATCAAGGCCCCGCGGCAACGGGTCAGGCCCTTCGCCAGCTTCAATTTGCGGTCGGACACATATCCTCCGGGACGCATAACGTGAGAGCCAGCCCAAGCGATTGCAAATCACAACATCCAAAGCCTTCGGAGCACGACAGCGGGTTCTCCAGACTGCAGCCCTGGACCAGGCAGGCTTTGGCGACGGACACCTCGCAGTACGTGGCGTCCTTCCCCTCGCAATCAGCGGCGGATGAACAGGGGGCCAGCTGTCCCACGGGGGAGCTCATGCAGGTAGCGGGGGTGCTAGTCGTATCGCAGGCGTAACCGTGAGGACACTCGTCGTCGCCCTCACAGCCCTTCGAGCAGTAGCCGATGCCTCCGCCGCGATCGCGACACACGTCGTACGATGGGTCTTGGCAAGCATCGGCCTCCGTGGGGTCACAGCTCGTGCCCGCGCCGCTTTCGACGCAGGCGCTACGCTGGTCTCCGCTGCGCGCGTAGCCCGCGATGCACACGCATGCGCCCGACTCGTATTCTTCATCGTCACCGCAGGGCGTGCATGTTTGACCATCGAATACGAAGCCCTCGTCACACACGCACGACTCGCCGGGCCCCAAATGCTGATGCGCGTCGCAGCGCTGCTCAGCGTCGTAAATGCAGGCCCAGGGCAAAAGTGCGACTGACGCTGCCAACACCAGCGTCGCCCGCGCCCGCCGGAAGGAACGACCGACGAACCCGCGTCCGCGCGTTCCCAGAAATCTCGAATACATTGGCAGCTTTAACTCTCGTTCGTAGCCAGTTTGACCGGGAAGTACAAGTTCGCTCTCTACACCTCAGGTTGGGAACGGCGCGATTGTCAAAGAACTAAGGCCCTCCTACATTGTGCGCCAAGCGGCGCACAGGCGGTCGAGGCCGCGGGCGCAGGGGCGAGCTAGTGGGGTTTCGCGTATGCCCGGCAGCGGCGCAGCTGCCAGAGGCGCAGGCGCAGCAGAAGGCTAAATCTTGCCGACCGAGCGGCTGAACGGCTCGTCATGGCAAGTGCCGCGAGCCGGAGTCGACCATTCGCCCTTTAGGCTCGCAATTCGCTGAATTCGCCGCTGTGGATTCCGTACTTCGGATCTCCGAAGGTGTTGTTTGGCAAGCCCATGGCCTTCAAGGCGGTGATCAATAGCTTGTTGTGTGGCGCCGGAAAATCGTTGAAGCCGTCGAGGTTCCCACCGCTGACGTCGATCTGCTGCCCCTGCTTCAGGTACCCGCCCGCGCTGCCGGCAACGACGAACGGCAAGTTATGCCAAGTGTGGCCGCGGCCGTCGGCGAGCTCGTTGGCCCAGAGCACCATGCTGTTGTCGAGCACGGTGCCATTGCCTTCGACATAGCCGTCGAGCTTGTCGAGCAGGTACTTGAAGCGCCCGGCGTGCCAGGTGTCGATCTGGAAGAGGGAATCCTCCCACCCCGGCGGTTCGTTCAGGCACTGCTCGCGCATGTCGCCCGGGAAGCAGTCGTCGAAGAACGACCCGTGCGAGAGCTTGTGGTGGTTCACCTGATGGTTCATGCCGTCCCATTTGAAAACTGGACCGCCCGAGCCGGTGCCCCACTGGATGCTCGCCGCGTTCGTGTGACCACAGGCGATGGCCAGAGCCAGCACGTCCAGATGCATGGTTCCCATCATCTTGTAGTTGACCTCGTCACTGACGGTGTCGGGGTCGATAGCCATTAGCGCGGTCTCAGTCTCCTGCGGCAGGTTGCAGCTCGTGGCGGTGACTCCGCCGCCGCCGCCCGTCATGCCCGTTTCCAGCTCGCGAATGGTCGTGAAATGGGCGTCTAGTTTGGCCTTGTCAGCGGCGCCCAGACCCGCGCTCTTCAAGCTTTCAAACTCACCGCGCACCACGTCCAGCACGCTCTGTCGGCGCTTGGCGATGCGGTCGAGCGCCTCGGCATTACCGGGCATCGGCGCTGGCCCGGTGCCCATGCCCATGAAGTCGCGGTACGCCAACCACGGATTGTTCTCGCCCGAGACCGGTTGATTGGCGCCGCGGTATGAGATGTGGCCGAGCACGCCGTCTGCGCGCCGTCCCACGAGCAACGTGAGAGCTTCGCGGCCTGCGGGGTTGATGGCTTTGGCGATCTCTTGATCGACCGAGATCCCTTGGGCATAGCGGTCGCCATCCGCGGCCAGGTCTTGCGCGGTAAGCTTGCTGCCGCAGCCCTTGGCGTGGTCACAGCCGTTGCCTTCACGGCTGTAGCCTTGTGGGGTTTGGCTAATGCCACGCGGAATGAGCAACTTGCCGGCATGACTGGCTAGCGGCTCGAGCGCCGTCCCGGTGAGTGAGCCGCCGGTGAGCGCACCGAAGCTGGCTGGAAAAAAACGCGGCATGTTCACGCCGTTACACGTGAAAAAGACGATAAAACGCTTTTTAGCTCCGGCAGTTTGGGCTTGTGCGCCGTCTAGAGACTCTAGGAACGGCAACGCGACCGCGACACTCCCGAGCCCTCGCAGGAATCTACGCCGATTGGTGGTGTTCGAGCTACTCATGGCTTTGCGTCAGTCCTGGTTGGGAGCACGGAAACGGAAGGGTTTGCTCTGGCTCAGCTCGCTCAGCATGTCTCCTGCCGTGTAGCTGTCTGAGGCCAGCGCGGCGCTGACCGCGTCGATGGTTTGGGCGTCTGCCGGCGTTGTTTCGCGGCCAAGCGCGTAGCGCAGCAAGTTGTCGCTGTAGCAGCGCCGGGCATCGTTACTGGTGCCGATGGCAGCAATCAGCTCGCTCGCGCTCTGAAAGGTTACGGTTTCTCCGTCGATGGCCATGGTCTGGCCGGTGGTGTCCACGGGGTTGCTCCGATCCATGCGGCGGACCTGCCCCACGGCGTCGAAGTGTTCGAAGGCGAAACCCAGCGGATTGAACAACTGATGGCAGTTGACGCAGCCCGTCTGGCTCGTCTGAATTTGGACCGCTTCGCGCGTGGTGCGGGGGTTTTCGACCTTGCCTTGGCTGGTGTCGATTCCCACGGGGTCCGGCACCGTTTTGCACAAGATGCGACGATAGACGAAGACACCACGGTGGATCGGTGACGTCTCTCCCGGATAGCTGTGCGATGCCAAAAAGCCGAGCTGTGTGAGCAGGCCCTTGCGAGTCGCCGGGTCCAGCTCCGCCTTCTGCAGCTCTGGCCCGAACGCGCCGCTCAGCCCATACAGCGGGGCGAGCTGGGCGTTGACGAAGCTGAACGGCGCGCCCATCAGCGTCGGAAAGCCGCGCCGCAGATCGAACACCACATGGTCGATGAAGGCGGTTGCCTCCTGTTGGAGCAAAGGACCCAACGCAGACGAGAATTTGGGAAACTGAGTCGGGTCGCGGGAGAGATCGAAATAGCGGTCAGTTTGCAGCCACTGCTGGTGAAAGTCTGCGACGGGCTGGCGGGCGCGCGGGTCGCTCCAAAGCCTCGTCAGCTCCTGCGCTACTCCGGCGGGGTCGTTCAGCTTGCCACTGGCAGCCGCTTCGAAGAGCGCTTCGTCGGGCATGGTGTTCCAGGCCATATAACTCAGTCGCTGAGCCACTTCGTCGCCTCCCAGCTTCAAAAAACCGTCGGGTTGCTGGTCTTGCGTGAGTTCGTTCCGATACAGGAACTTGGGCGACTGCAGCATCGCCTCGATGACCACCTGGACCCCATCCTTGAACGCATCGCCGCTCGCGACCAACGTTGCTCCCGCTACGTGCAGCTGCGCGTACGTTGTCTGTTCCTGCGCGGTGAGCGGGCGGCGATAGGCCCTACGCCCGAAGGCCTGCACGAACTCCGCACCGCACGTCGTGGGGGTCGAGGCGCAAGGTGCGAGCCGCTTGTAGGCCGTGGCATCGCCCACGGCACGGGCGGCTAGCTGCTCAGCGGCCCGCCGGTAGTCACGACCGAGCCGTCCGGCTACGGCCAAATTCTCGATGCTGTTGTCGTAACCGGCGAAGACCGGGTCAGCCTCGAATTCATTCGAAACGGCGACGTCCAGGTAAAGCAGGTCGGAAACGGTCCTATCGTACTGCGTGTGGGTTAGGCGCCCACTTCGGGTCGTGTACGGCACGCCCTGGGCGAGCTGCCCGGGATCCATACCCCCGAAGGGGTTGGGCGCCGCGCTGCTACCGCCCGAGCTCGAGCTGCCACCAGCGGGACCGGCCATTGCCCCTGGTCCACCGGAGCATCCAGTACACCCCCACGCTGCGCCGGCCAGCGTTAGCAGCGGAAGCCAGCGTAATTTTACACCAACAGAGTAATGCGCCATTTTCGTACCAGAAAGGAAC
>JAYUYU010000362.1:0-2254 GCA_043752365.1 Myxococcales bacterium
GCGAACGTGAACGCTTGGATCCACGCTGACGTTGACGACGTCGGGATCGGCGAGTCCGTGGAAGAGCGAGATCAGTGCAGCCGCGAAATCTTTGCCGCCGGTCTCGTAGCCCCACTTGCCGCCGGCACGCGGGACCTCGCGAATCGACAGCAGCTCCTCGTACAGCTTGCGATGTGTTGGTTCCGAAAGTGCCGGCAGCGATAGTGCGCCCTCGCGGACGTAGCGACGAAGAGCGCCGCCGATCGCGTCGGCCTTGCTGTCTTCTGTCCAGTGGTAGGACTTCAGCCGGATCCCACGCTGACTTAGAAGGCCGGCAAGCGCCGTTTCTTCGAAGTGATCGGCAAACACCGTACGTACGCCCCAGGCGTGACAGCGCGCGGCTACGTGATCGATCACGTCCTCGATGCGCAGCGTGCGGAGCCGCGATGGCTCGAAGCCGAACACCTCCTCGATCCGAAGAAAGGTCTTCTTCTGGACCTTCTGCATGACGACGTAGCCGAATGCATCTCTTTTTTCTATGAAGAATCCCCCAGCGCCGTCGGCCATCTGCGGACGCGGCTCGGGATCTGGCTGCGCGAAGAAGGCGAATAGCCCGCAGAAGCCGTCCCGCTTCAGCGCGCTCGAGTCGATGGCGCACATGGCGTCGTGCATGAGCAGGCCAGGTGGCAAGCGGTCCGACACGCAAGCGTCGAGCTCGCTCTTGCTGATCACAGCGTTCTCAGCACCGCCGAATTCGTTTTTCACGTGCATGGTGAACGTGCGTTGCGACGTGCGCTCGACGCGCTCGACCCGTTCACGAGTCCAATAGGCGGGGTTCAATTGCTCGGCCGGCGTCATTCCGCGACCTCCTGGGGGCTGATCACGACCATCTCGGCCGTAGGCTTGCCGAAGTGCTTACGGTGCGCTTCGAAGCAAAAGCCCGACGGCTGCCACTTGCTGCCGGCGTAGATACCTTGTGCACCGGGCAGAAGGCGGCCGTGGAGCTGGTCGCGGCTCTCCTCGAGAGAGACGATGTTGGCGGTCGAATACCAGCCAGGCGCCTCGTCAAAGATGCCGGAGCCCGACCAACGTGAAGCCAGCGAGTACCCGCCACGCTTGGCCGCGATGACCTTGATCTCGATAGCAAGCCCGGTCGGGTGGCGAACGGTAATGCTGTCGGCGGCGTCGCCGATGAGAAGCGCATGCAGGGCAGGCTTCTCCCGCACCATCTGCAAGTGCCCGCGGATTGCCTGGGCTTGGTCGAGTTCGGTGGCCAGAACGCTGATTCGAGGCCCCTGCTCGCCCGGCTTGATGAGCCCGACGTCGATGGTCTGCGAACGGGCGAAACCAAGGGCCGCGAGTCGCAGTGACTTGCCGCAGCGGACGGGCTCTAGGTCGACGACCTCAATCGGCGGCAAGCCCACGGGCAGCAGGTGGGCGGGGCATCCGACGGCGGCCTCCAGGCAGCGGCGGTCGAAGTCAGAGCCGCGGGCCAGGAGGTCGGTCGTGTCGGCGCCGTCGATGACGCGGCAGATCGCGCGTTGCAGGAAGCTGGCCGACTCGAGCCCAAAGCCGTCCCGGCTGGTGAGTAGGGTCTCAAGATCCATTCGAGCCTCCGGCGGGCTTGCGGCTGAACAGGGCCGCGGCTTCGCGGTTGGCGGCGGCGGGGTCGCCAGCGTCTCGGCGGGCTTCCGCCTCCTTGGCTGCCAGCTCGTGCGCTGAAAGTAGGTTGGCCCTGGAGGCATCGGCGAGCCGCGAGGCGTCGAGCAGCGACTTCGCGTCACCGGCCTCGGCTCCGACGTCGGCGAGCCATCTACTAGCCGCCATCTGCATGGCCGCGCTCGAGACGATCGACGCGGGGCCCGGACCAATGCGCCCGCCGCCCACAGTGGCGCTCAGCTGCGCCATGTGCGCGTCCCGCCACTCTCGGGCCAAGCGTGCGTACGGCGCGTAGGCGTGCCCCTCAGGCGGCGTCCAGAGGCCAAGGAGCTGGCCAAGCTGGCGAGCCTCACCGGCAGCGATGCCGCCAGCACGGGCAAGCTCGGTGGTGCCGCTGCCTGGTAGAAGGCGCCCGGCCGCGTCACGCAACGGTGCCGGGCGGGATGGCGCGGGAATGCCTGCGGGTAGCTCGTCGACGCGTGGAACGAGCGGGCGGCGCCGGCCCTGGCTGTTCTGGACGGGCATCAGGCGCACCCCTTCTGCCCGCAGGCCAGGCCGGCTAGAACGCCCGCATGAACAAGCGAACGGTGGGTATTGCGGCGGTTTTCCTGGTGGG
>JAYUYU010000363.1:0-2251 GCA_043752365.1 Myxococcales bacterium
CCGCGCTCGGCGACGCAGACGGGCTGCGTTGAGCCCGCGTCTGCACGCCGCTGGCCCGGCGGCTCGGATCGCTGTCGATCGCATCATCCAAAGCATCGAGATTCCTGGTGTCGCGTGCCCTGTTCTTCAAGCGCTTCCCCGGCTGTTGGTGCAGGTGCGAGGTGCACCGTGCGCGGCCTCACGTTCCCGAACGGACACTCGAGGCTAGCCTTGAGTGCCCGGCCGCTCAAACGGTGTTGAATCAGCTGCGCCGCACGCCCGCTTCGCGAACTTTTTTCTCTAGATCGCGGAAACGCTGCGCCAGCGCGCGCACCAACGCCCCCGTCCAACCATCGGCACCTAGGCCGGCGCTCAGCGTTCTCTGATCGAGAACCAACACTGTAACGTTGTCTTCCGCTTCGATGGTGGCGGCGCGCGGCTCCTCGAGTAGCAGCGCCATTTCACCGAAAACGTCACCGGCGCCCATGCTTCCGAGCGCTTCGTGGCCGCCGCCGACTCGGCGCGAGATTTTGCAGCGCCCGCTGACGATCATGTAGGCGGCGTCACCTACATCACCCTCACGGATGATGACGCTACCTGGCGGAAACACGCGCCGCGGCAGGTGCAGACCCCCACGCAGGAAATTCCTCACGTCGGCCTGTAGCTCGACGACCGACTGGTAGCGATCGTCCGGCTTGGGGGCTACGGCGCGTTCGACGACCGAGCGTATGCGCTTCGAAACTCCGATCCCCATGCACGCCACGTCGATGGGGACGACCTGCCCGGCCTCGGCCCGCTTGAGCACCGTCGCCACGTCGCGCGCGTCGCCGTACGGCAGCTTGCCGCTGACGATTTCATACAGAATGGCGCCGAGCCCGAACACGTCGCTGCGCTCGTCCATCTCTTGCGGGTTGCCGCGGGCCTGCTCGGGAGCCATATGCGTGGGCGTGCCAACGGGCCCGGGCGCTTCCATCTGCGCGCGGGAACCAGACGCCGGTCGAGTGCGCGTCAAGCGCGCCAAACCCCAATCCATCAGGTAGGTCTGGCCGAAGTCGGCAACCATCACGTTCTCTGGCTTCAGGTCGCGATGGATGACCCCGCGATGGTGCGCGTACGCGACGGCGTCACAAACCTTCAAGAACACTTCGAGGCCGTCCTCGAGCCGCGACGTGCTGCCGGGCGAGCGAAACGGCTCGCGCAGCCAATCGTCGAAATTGACGCCCTGCACCAGCTTCATCGTAAAATACGGCACGCCGGCTTCCGACACGTTCAGCTCGTGCACCGGCACGATGTTCGGGTGCTCGAGCTGCCCAGTCATCTGCGCTTCGGCGATGAAGCCGTCCTTGTACATGGGTACCTTGGCCAGCTCCTTGTCGAGCCGCTTCAGCGCCACGTGGCGGAGCAAGTTGCGATCGGTCGCGGGGTGGATGCGCCCCATGCCGCCGCGCCCAATTTCGCGAAACAGCCGCAGGTGGTCCGGCAGCGGGATAGCCTCGCGCTCGACCTCGCCCGGAGTGACACCGTGCTCACCCCCGACCGGGATGCTCTCGATGACATAGACCGGCTCGGCCGCCTCTTTGCTGTCGTTCTTGTCGCTCACGCGTTTACTCCCATCGCAGCACTTCGGAAGTTACCATGGCAGCGACGACGGAAGTCCGCTGATTGTCGCGCACGCGCCGAGGGCGAAGCCCAGGGGCAGCGGGCTCCCGGCATGCGCCGCCGCCGCCGCCGCCGCCGCGGGCCGCCTAGAAACCGAGGCCCACCATCGTGCGGACCCACACTTTGCCGTAGGGGTCTTCGGCTCGGGCGGCTTCAGCGAAGTTGTCGAGGCGGGCGTAGACACCGGTAGACCACCAGGCTTCGCCCGATTGGAGCAGCAGTGTAGGGCCCAAGTAGTGACGGGCGGCGACAGGGGTGTCGCTGTTGCTCTCGGCAGCCGCGGCCTTGTTGAACCTGCCACGCGCCCAGTACTCGAGGCCCAGCATCAAGTTCGGGGAAAACTCGAACGTTCCACCCAGCGTGGGATTGTAAATCAGCTTCCACTCTTCAGTTTGGAAGTAATACTCCTGCTCGACCCAGAGATTGGAGACCAAGGTCAGGTAGCCGAAACGGCGGGACAGCAGCAGCTTCTGTTCGAACTCGATCTCGTTGAAGAACTCCGCCACTTCCACATAAACGCCGAGATCGACCGGCAAATCACCCTCTTCGGCAAAGCGGTAGCGCAGGCGTTGCTTCAGGCCGTCGAAGCGCATGGCCGGGGTGTCAGCCGTGG
>JAYUYU010000364.1:0-2251 GCA_043752365.1 Myxococcales bacterium
GCCATCGAGATCGAGTTGTCGATCATGAAGAGCAGGTCGATTTTGTCGACCGCCGTCTGCCGAATTTCGTCGACGTAGATGTTGCTGGTCTTGGGCACCGCGGGGGCGACCGGGCGGTCGAGACAGCCCGCCGTAACCGCGGCGCCGCCGACCGTAACGGCCAGGCCGGCGAGGCCCGCTCGGAGCAACGTCCATGCGCTGCGCTTGGACTGGCTCGACTTACTCTTCAGCATCATTGGAAGAACTCCTTAGCGTGGACCGAAAACCGTCAGGTGAGCCGGGGGAGAGGCAACCTGCGGGATAGAGCTGGTGGGGACGGCGCCGAGCACCCTGAAAGTGTGGCGGAGCGGGAGCGTAAAGGGCCGCGAGCCGACTTGTCAACGCTGCGAAACCGCAGGAACAAAGAGCGAACGGACCCGTGCATCGCATCGGTCTAGAGCAACGGCTATGCCACCACTGTAAGGCTTAGAAGTCAGCCGAAAGCGGCCGGCGAGCTGACAACATGGTTGGCAGTCGCGCCGGCCACTGGCAACTTGGTAGCGGGCTGTCAGTTCAGCGTAGCCCCCAGGCAGGCGATGAAGGTGGTGGCCCCCGGCGTCGGGGTGTCGTGCCCGACGAACCGAATGAGCTGCCGGCTGGCCGGGTCGCAGTTGGCGACCAGGGCCTTGTTGCCCTGCGGGGACTCCCCGTACGGGTTCACGTAGCAGTAGCCAGGTGTGTCGGAGCCCAACTCACTGTTGAGGCACTCGTCGAGCGCCGCCCCTTCCGATTGGGCCAGCTCGCACATACAGAAGGAGGAGGCCGAGCAGCTCGGTGTGTCGGCCGTCCCGCAGTTGCCCCGCTCGGCCAGCTGCTTCAGCACCAAGTCTTGCTCCTCAGCCGTCGCCGGCTTGCGGCTTTGCGCGTTGCAGCTGCAGCTGCCCTGAGACACCGCCGCCTCCACCACGGCACAAGGCAGCTTGCCCCCCTGCCCCGGCTCCACCTTCAACGGTCGCGGTAGGCAGCGGCCCGCCAGCACGCGCTTCAAGCGATCGACGATAGCGTCGATGGCAGGTTCGTAGCCATAGCCCACCTTGCCCTCCGTGAGGACCTTGGGACAGATGGAGGCGACGATGGCGCTGTCACCGATGCCGCGCAGCACTTCGAGCGGGCGCAGGCCAGGATAGGCCTTGCCGTAGTACTGCGTTGTCACCGCCGCGCCGCCCCCCGGAGGCTGACACAGCGAGCGGTTGCGCAAGCGATCGTCCACGTTCGTGCCGCCGAGCGCGTGACAGTCGCACGCCTTATCCTCAGTGCAGGGTACGTCTTCCGGCAACCTGAAGGTGCAGGCGTACTGCAGGTCGGCGCCGTCGATGTCTTTCTGCTCGTGACCGTTGATCGGACTGGCCTCGGGATCCATCGACGTCTCGGGGACGATCGGATCGCCCGTCACGGGGTTGGTGCCGGAGCGGGGTTTCGTCGACTCGAGCATGAACGGATCCGTCGGCGCGATGTTCTTGCTCGGGTCGCCCAGGATGGCGTCCCAGCGCCCGCTCACAGTGAGCTCGTTGGCCGTCAAGTAGCGCAGCCCATCACCCGCTAGGCTCTTCGGGTCGGCGATGTCCTGCCAGGGCACGCCCACGATGCCCGCCAAATACACGAGGCCCTTGTCGCGGCGCGGCAGGCCTGGCGCGCTCGCAAACAGCGGATTTTCGACGACCTTTCCGTCAGAGCGCCGCACCAACGTGGTTTGCGTGAGAGCGTCCACGTAGCGCGAGGTCGGGTAGAGAAAGTCGTAACCGTAGCGGCGCTTGTTCTGGAGGCATCGCAAATTCAATGGATCCTCGTCCTTGTCCAAGCGATCACCCGCGCTGCACGCTGGGTCCGCCGCGGGAGCCGGACAACCTTGCGGAAGATCCGTCTTCACCGAACACGGCAAGCAGCAGCGGTCGTTCGGATCCTTCTCGCAGGCCGAGGTGGCGCGCGTTGGGCGCCTCTCCGGCTCCGTGCTCGCCAGCCAATTTCCGAACTCGTCGTCGCGAATGGAGCAGTCGTTCTCGTCCGTGAGCATGACGATTGACACCAGCGAGTCGGGACGCAAGAACGCCGCTCGCTGCGCGAGCAACTCCAGGTCGACGGGGCCCGGCACGCTGCGTCCGGCCGCGTCCACGCTGATTGACGACGGCGGTTCGGGATCGACCAAAAACCGATACCAAGACTCGAGCGAGGCTTCGTAGCCGCAGCCCCCTTCACCGGCTGCTTTGACCATCTC
>JAYUYU010000365.1:0-2250 GCA_043752365.1 Myxococcales bacterium
AATAACGGCCTAATGCGCGCGCAAGCGGCGCAGGCCTTCGGGCGTCGTTTGAGAAGCTTGCGCCGGGGCCGAGGGACGGGGCGGCGTGCTCGCGGTGACCAGCACCAGGGCGTCGAGCACGACGGGCGCCACCAACAGCGGACGGGCGCGCGCGGCCGGGGCTGCTCGTGGCAGTAAGAGCAGCGCTCCCAACACCAGCGCCAGTAGCGCCGGGGGTACGAGCGAGCGAACGAGCGTGGGCGACGTCGACATGGACGTTATTTTTTTGGCTGCTGCTGCGAAAAGGGTGGAGGCGGCCGGGTTAGTTTTGGCTTGTTCTGCAGGCAGCGCTCGATGCCCTGCTGCAGATCGCTGGTGTCGAGGCCTTCCAGGTGCACCGCCGTTAGGTCGAGCGGTTTGAAAAACTGTGAGAAGTCGGCCTCGCCGCTGCGAGTCACGCCGAACAAGCGCCGATCGAAGCGGCCCTCGATATCGGTCAGCGCCAGGCCGCCGCCCCGACCCTCGTTCCAAAAGCGCGAGTCACTGCTGTTGCTGCGGTTGTCCCCGAGCACGAACACTTCGCCCGGCTTCACTTCGTACGGGTGCTGGCCGTAGTCGGGTGCCGCGAAAAACGCGGTCAAATACGCGCGTTCTTCCAAGAACTCGACGACTAAGCGCGCGTCCAGCAAGCCGTCGCCGTTGAGGTAGGCGTAGCGCCCGGCGTCGCAGCTGGGTGCTGGCCAGCCGTTGATCCACAGCTGCCCCGCGCGCACTACAATCGTGTCACCAGGCAGCCCCACCACACGCTTGACCAGCTCGTTGGGCAGGTTGGGTCCCAACTGCTTGTGAAAGACGACCACGTCTCCACGCCGCGGCATGGCGGCCGCGCTGGGCTGCATGCCCGGCAGGTGAAAGCCGTAGGCGTAGCGGTTGGCCAGCAGCTCGGCTCCGGGTTCCAACGTCGGCAACATGGAGGCGCTGAGTACCCTGTAGGGTTGTACGACTGACTGGCGCAGCGTGACCGCCACCACCACCGCGAGCGCTAGCGCCGCCAGCCAGGCCGCCACTTGCTTCCCAGAAAACGCCCGCGCTTTCTCGGGCTCGGGCTCGAACCACAGCGAGGCCCCGGGCAGCCGCGGCGCCCAATACCGAGCCATGGCGACGTAGGCCAGGAACAGCGCCAGGAGCGTGAGCGTCGGGTGTCGGCTCAACTGCTCCGCAAGGCGGAGCATGGTGCCCGACACTCCGCCTTTCGGCGCCGGTACGCCGTAGCGATACGTCAAACACGCCAACAGGCCAGGAATCACCACCAACCACAGCGCGCGAATCGCTGCGGCCAGCAGTTGAGCGGCGCGGGCCAGCGGCGCCACCGCCACGTCGACGCCGCTCATGGCGGCTGCATGCCCAGCTGCTCTTCGTACAGCTTGCACTCGTTGTAGCGGTAGGCGCGCGGCGAACCGGCACCGATGAAGTCTCTCAAATAAACGAACACCGCGAAGCCCGCGTTGATGGCGCCGCGCGCTGCCCAGTCGTTCACGCCGTCGAGCGTGACGTTGCCGAGCGTTCGCACCTTGAGGCGCTGCTCTTCAACGACGAAGCCATCGGGGCAAATCGGTAGCGCTTTACCGTCCGTAGTCTTTAACGAAGCCACGAAATCGACCTCACCGGCGCCGCTCGGCTTTTTCACGCACCACGGAAAGTAGTTGTCTTGGGTGAGTGAAGCGTCGATGCCACCCCACTGGTTGCCGATGGGTGCGCCCGCCGGGTAACCGACGCTGCAGTCGTAGCGCTCGGACTTGAACTCGGAGGCTTGAGAGCAGTAAAGCTGCTGCGCATTCGATTGCAGGCTGTAGCCGCTGATGTTGCCGGTAGTGTCTCTTTTGGTTTCAATGGCCATGACGTGCACCGGGGCGATGTTGTTGAAGGTGCACAGCTTTTGCCAGAGCTCGGCATCGCCATTTTTCAAAATCAAGCTGCTTTGCGCGTACAGGTCGTCGCGGCTGCCGCTCAGAAGGTCAGGCACGAAGCGGTGGCGTCCCCCCCCAGTGGTGCTCAGCAGCGCCACGTCGCTGCAGAGCTTTTGCGCAACTTGGAGCATGTTGGCGGTCGCGACGGTGATGCCGACGGGCCGAGATTCGCCGGCCACCGGCGTCTTGGCCACCAGCTTCAAAATCGGATCTGGAATTTGCGTGGTGGTACCGCCCAGCGCCATCCACGCCAGGTAGCGCGCGGCCCAGTCCTGGCCCAGGCTAGCTTTCTCGGCGTCGGTTT
>JAYUYU010000366.1:0-14312 GCA_043752365.1 Myxococcales bacterium
TTGCCTGCCCCGCCCGCACGGCGCCAGGTGGCGTTGGGGCGCGCCGCCAACGGCGACCGTTTGAGCCTAATCGCCGAGATCAAGCGGCGCTCGCCCTCCGCTGGCCAACTGTCGACGGCGCTAAGCATTACCGAGCGCGCCCGAGCCTACGCGCGCGGAGGTGCGTCGATGCTCAGCGTCTTGTGCGACGCGCATTTTTTCGACGGTGACTACCAGCACCTGCTCGAAGCGCGCGCCGCGACCGAGCTGCCACTTCTATGCAAAGAGTTCGTGATCGACGAAGCGCAACTCGACGCCGCTCGAGCCTTTGGGGCCGACGCGGTGCTGCTGATCGTGCGCTGCCTCTCGCCAGCCCGCACGGCCGAGCTGGTGGCAGCCGCCCATGAGCGCCAGCTCGTCCCGTTCGTCGAGGTCACGACCGAGCCAGAGCTTGCCGTCGCGCTCGACGCCGGCGCCGAGCTGATTGGGGTCAACGCGCGCGACCTGGACACGCTGGTGATGGACGCCGACCGCGCCGCGCGCGTCTTGGCCGCCATTCCCGACGGCGTCACGCGCGTGCACCTTTCCGGTCTGGCCAAATCCGAGGACGTGACCCGCGTCCGCCAAAGCGGGGCCGACGCCGCTCTGGTCGGGGAAGCGCTGATGCGCGCCGATGACCCCGAGCCCCTACTGCGTTCGCTGGCGGCGGCCGCGCGCGCCTAGCGCGCGCCCCGGAATTGCTGACCCCGTAAACGCGAACGCGAACGCGAACGCGAACGCGCAGCCACTTCGCGCTGGAGCGCCCTTGCGCACCGCAACAATGGCTTGGCATGACAAGTCATTCGACGAGGCGCGAGGGCGACAGATATTTCGCCCATCAATACGCGGGGTTGCAAGACTAGCGCCAGACGATTCACAGCATCACTCTGCATGGCAAGTCATTCCGACGTTGCGGAGGGCCTTGCGGCGGCAGAGGCACGAAGGGCGCGGGTTGGCGCGCAAGACAGTTCGATTGGCTCGTCGTGCGAGTGGCGCAAAGACGCTCGGGCATTAGCGGCACGCCACCCGGACTCGGCCGATGACGCGAACGAGCCCGAATTTGGCGGGGCCGCGCCGATGGCGTAACTTGCGGGGACCTTGCGCTTGGACGCCGCTCTCGACTTGTACTTGCAGCATTTGCGCGTCGAACGCGCGCTGTCTGGCAATACCGTCATGGCCTACGGACGAGACCTGGGCAAGCTGCTGGCCTTCGCCGAAGCCTCCGAGGTTTCGGAGATCGAAGCCATCGACCTCGGCGTCGTGTCGGGTTGGATTCGCGAGATGTCACGGGCCGGCCTGGGGCCCCGCAGCACAGCCCGCCACCTGTCGTCGGCGCGCGGCCTGTGTAAGTTCCTGATGCGAGAAGGCGTGCTGCGCGCCGACCCTACGGCGCTGGCAGCGCGACCGCGCTTCGGTCGCAAGCTACCGCGCCCCCTGGGCGAAAGCGAAATGGTCACACTGATTGAGGCGCCGCCGCCAGACACGCTGCGCGGCCTCCGCGATCGCGCCATGCTCAGCCTGATGTACGCGGCAGGCTTGCGCGTCAGCGAGCTCGTTGCGCTGACGCTGGGTGACGTCGATCGGGCTCGCGGTATCGTGTCCGCGTTCGGCAAGGGCAAGAAGCGCCGCTTGGTACCCTTGGGCGAAGTCGCGCTCGATCACCTCGCGGCCTACCTGGCGGCTCGCGAAGCCGACGCCTCCGCCAAAGCCGCGCGGCTGGGCGTGAGGAGCGCTAAGGTGTCACAAATTTTGTTCCCGTCCCCGCGCGGCGGGAAGCTGACGCGCCAGGCCTTCTGGAAAATCGTTGGGCGGACGGCGCGCGGCGCCGGCATTCGCGGTCACGTCCACCCGCACCAGCTGCGCCACTCTTTTGCAACCCATCTGTTGTCTGGCGGGGCCGACTTACGCAGCGTCCAGACGTTGTTGGGGCACGCCAACGTGGCGACTACCGAAATATATACCCACGTCTCGCAAGACCGGGTGCAAGCAGTTTATCGGAAGGCACATCCCAGGGCTTGAACCGGCTGGAGCCAACGGCGCTTGAATGGCGCCGTGTCGCTAGTAGTGTGGGAGCAATCTCTGGCCCAGAAGGCGTGTCATCCCTTGTCGTTCGTTCTCACTGAACCCCGCGCCCCCGAGGTGCCCGTTATCGTCGAGGTCCCTCACGCCGGCCTCGAAGTGGACGCCGAAGCCCTGGCGACGCTGGTCGCGCCTGCGTTGGCCATTGGGCGCGACGCCGACTTGTACGTAGACGAGCTCTACGCGGACGCGCCGGACCTCGGTGCGACGCTGCTCACTGCCCGCGTGAGCCGCTACATTTGCGATTTGAATCGTTCGGAGCACGACGTCGATCGCGACACCGTGCTGGGCGCCACGGGCCGCGCCAGCCCCCACGGCTTGATCTGGCGCTCCACAACCGACAATCGCCCGGCCATCGCGCGGCCGTTACCGAAGAGCGAGCTCGAGCGGCGCCTCGACGCCTACTACCGCCCGTATCACGACCGGCTCGATGAGCTAGTGCGCGAGCGGCTGGCGCGACACGGCTTCGTGATCGTCGTCTCGGGTCACTCCATGCCCAGCCGTGGTCGCGACGGTCACGCCGACCCGGGCCGCGAGCGCGCCGACGTCGTCCCTGGCACGCGCCAGCAAACCACCGCCGCTCCGGCCGTCATTCAGGTGGCCGAGAAAGTGGCCGCCCGCTTCCATCTGGGCCTCGCCCACGATGAACCGTACCGCGGTGGCCACACGACGGTGCGTTATGGGCGCCCCGCTGCCGGGATTCACGCCATCCAAATCGAGCTGAACCGAAAGCTGTACATGGATGAGCTGACGCTCGCTAAAAAAACCAATGAATTCCGCATTTTACGGAGTTTTTGCCGAGCCTTGGTGCAAGAGCTGGCCGAGCTTCGACAGGTTCCCATGACCCACGCTGGCCGAGGCTGATCGTCCGTGTAGCCCTCTGCCCCCTTGACTTGGGCCGGCCATCTACTACCTTCCGCGGCCTTCCCCATGGCACGCAGCGAAATCACCGGCAAACGCCGCTTGGCAGCTCAAAACGTTTCTCACTCGAACATCAAGACCAAGCGCTGGCAGAAGGTAAACGTGCAGCGCCGCCGTCTTTGGGTTCCCGAGTTGGGTCGTCACATCACGCTCGACGTCACCACGAGCGACGTGCGTTCGATCGATAAGCTCGGGCTCTTGGCCTACGCCAAGAAGCACGGGGTTAATCTGGTCTAGTTCGAAGGGGTCGCATTCGCTTCCGTGCCCTGCGCGGAGGCCTCGCGACCCTCGAGCCTGAAGCGCCGCGTGCGCTCGGCCTCGCCGAGTGGCTTCACTCGGTTCTTGTTTCCCTCCGTGCGTCGCGTCGTGGCTCGGGAATGCGCGCTGTGTGCGCGCGCCGCTCAGCCTTCGAGCGGTTCGACGGTACGGGCGGTTGGGTGGCGGCGGATGCCGAGGCGGCGCACGCCGGGTTCGGCAACGTTGGTGGCGCCTGGCGCGGTCCAAAGCTCGGAAGCCGAGCCGTTGGCGTCGTAGCTGATCCAGATGGGTGCCGCGGCGGCGATGGCGCTGCCGGGGGCGACGCGGGCCACGCCGCGGAGCGTGGGGGCCGCCAACAGCGGCGCCGAGAGCTCGAGCTCTTCGACGTAGAGTGCTTCCGGCTGGCATTCGAAGGCGGCTGCCATGAACATGCCGTTGATGTCGATGGCGCTGACGGTCGCGCCGCGCACGAACGGCGCCGTCGCGCGCTCGGCCCACGGCGCACTGAGTTGAGGCAAAGGGTCTTCTGTCCTGCGCGCTGGGGCGTCGAGGCCTTCGGGGCGGGCGAAGTCGGCGGGCGTGACTAAGCCCCCGTTGGGCGCGCCGAAAGCCCGCACCAGGGCTCGTGACAGCTCCGGCTCGGAGAAAGCCAGCGCGCCCACCTCGCCGACTCGCGCCAGCACGCCTGCGCGCCGCTCAGCGCCGCGTTCGCGCGCCAAAGCGACGCCGGGCTGCACTAGCCGGCGCAGCGTGGCCTGCGCGCCGTAGCCGACCGCCACGGCCAGGGCAGGCACCGAGCACGGCACCCCTACCCGCGCCGCTGACGGTGGCTCAGCGCCCGGGAGCGTTCCGCGCGGCCGCTTGGCGTTCTTGCCCGGCTGACGAACGCGCCCGTCGAAGGCGCGGTCACCCGAGCCGGTGCCGCCCAGCAGCAACGTCACCGGACCCAGAAGCACGCCCGGGTAGGCCCCGGCAGCGGCAAAGTAGCCGGCCAGCACCGCGTCAATCGCTGTGCCGCCTTTGGCTAGCTCTTCGCTCGCGGCCGCCTCGCAGATGGGGTCGTTGGAGCGCGCGAGCGAGCGCAGGCGCACGCTCACGACTCTTCGTCCTCGTCCTCGACGTCATCGTCGCCTTCGAGATCGTCGTCGCCTTCGTCCTCGTCCTCATCGTCGAGGTCGTCGTCTGCGGCCACGCCGTTCTGATTGGCGCCGAGCAGGCTGCGAAGCTCCTTGGCAGCGCGTAGCGCATTGTCGCCTTCAATCACCACGTAGGCCTCCTGGAAGCCCGCCAAGCGATCAGCGGCGCGCTCGATGGCGGAGCCGCGCACGCGCCCGCCAGCGCCAAGCGACGAAATGCGGCCGTAGGCCACCGCGCCTTCCGGCAGGTCGTCCCGTGCTGGGTCGCGCGCCAGCGTTACCCCCAGCGACTCGGCCAGACCTTCGGCTTCGGCCTCTGCCAACAGGCCCGTTGGCTCCCAAACCACCGCGATCTCCGCGGCCTTCAACAGCTGAACCAGTTGGGTCAGGCGCGCGCGCGTTCGGGTGCCAGGCCGCGCCGTCGGCGGTGTGCGCAGCACGATGAAACGCGCAGCGAGCCCACGCGCTGTGTCGAGGGTGGGTGTCACGTCTAGCTCGGTGGCGTCAGTTTCGAGGGACGAAAGCGGCTTCGGCACCAACACGGCGAAGGCCAAGCGCGGTGGAGCCTCGCTCTTCATGGTCTCGAGCGTGCGGCGGCGCGGGGCGCCGTTGTCGAGTCGCACCTCGAGCAAATCCAAATGCTTGCCGTAGCGCGCAATCGAAAGCTTGGAGGGACTCTGACCGACTCGAAGAATCATGAAACCTGGCTAGCACCAGCGCGGTGCGTTCGGGGGTGGGAGGACGGTCGCGCGTCATAGCTTATCCCGGGCCGCTGAGCCAGGCGCCGGACACGACGCCGGCCCGTCCGGCAGGTCATTCGTCGGCGAAGTGGAACCACTGCGTCGGGCATTGCTCGACGCTGGCCTGCATGGCCGCCACCGCCTGCTGCGCCGCGGCTTGCAGCTCTTCGGGGGCGGGGCGCCGCCCCAGCAAAATCGGCTCGGAGATCTCCAGCTCGTAGTCGAAGAAGCCGACCCGCCGCGCGAACACGGGCACCACCCGAGCACCGCTCAGGCTAGCCAGCCTGAAGGGCCCCTCCGGCACCATGAACGGCGTCCCGAACAGCGACACCGAAAGCACGCGCCCACTCGGCGGCACGCGGTCGAGCTGCAGCGCCACCACCCCGCCCTGCTTGAGGTGCGCGATCAGCGGCAACGCGTCGGTTGGATGTTCGCCAATGTGCAGAACGCGCAGCCCTCGCTCGCTGCGGTGACGATCCTGAATCTCACGCGCTTCGGCGTTGGCCTCGCGCTGCATCACGACGATCACGTCAGCAGCGATCTCGCGGCCGAGCAGCTGCGCCGTCAGCTCCCAAGGCCCGATGTGCGCAGTCACCAACAGCACGCCGCCCTGCAAAAGCGCGGCGCTCAGTCGCTCTTCGCCCTGGACAGCCAAGCGCGGCACCGCGTCCGCACGCCCCGAAGCGATGGCTTCGGCGAAGCAAGCCGCATAGTTGGAGAGCGTTTCGACCGCCTCCAATTGCTCGCGCCAAGCGCGGCGCACGCCGTGCACGCGGCGCAGGTTCTTGACGATGCGCGCGCGCAGCGCCGGCAGCGCGACGCCAAAAGCGGCGCCGATTGGCTTCGGGCTCAGCCGCACCAAGCTGCGTGGGCCCGAAAGAGCGCCCCAGTGCGCCAGGCGGCGGAAAAAGGCGTTTTCACGCCGCGGCGCCTTTTCTTCAGCCATAGCCGCCTGGTCACTCTCACGCCAGGCGGCTTCGTGCAAGGCTTTGAGCCGCGCCGCTTGGCAAGCTCCGCGCTTGGCGCCAAAGTGCCTCGTGGCACCAGCTGGGACGACGACGACCGACAGCCTGCTCGGCGGCTCGTTCCGGCTGCTGCAACCGAAGACGGGCTATCGCGTCAACGTGGACTCGCTCTTGCTGGTCGGGTTCGCCGGGGAGCGCCGCGTCGACCGCGTGGTCGATTTGGGTGCGGGCGTGGGGGCGCTGGGCCTTTTAGCCGTGCACCGTGGCATCGCCAAGCGCGCCCTGTTGATAGAAGCCGACCCGAAGCTGGTGCTGTTGGCGCGGGAAAATTTGACACGTTTGGGCTTCGACGGCGAGGCGCGTGAGCTCGACTTGTCGCGCAACCGCGTGCGCGACTCCGCCGCTCCGCTCGTGCTGTGCAACCCGCCGTACTACCCGGCGCACAGCCACCGGCCAGCCGCGCCTGGCAAAGCCGCTGCGCGTAGCGGTGAGTTGCTGCCGTTTCTGACCGCCGCCGCGGCCTTGCTGGCGCGCAAGACCGGCCGCGCCTTGTTCAGCTACCCCGCTCCACAACTAGCCGAGTTGCTGCGACGCGCCGAGGACGTCGGGCTCGTCGCCAAGCGGTTACGCCTGGTCCACGCTCGCGACGACAAGCCCGCGCGCCTAGCGCTGATCGAGCTGCGGGCCGCCAGACCGGGCGGGCTCGTGGTCGAGCCGCCGCTTTTCGAATGGCTCGGGCGGCGGCGCTCACCCGAGCTGTTGCGCCTCAGCGGTGACCAAGCAGCCGATCGAAAATGATGGCGGCTGCCGCGCGGACGCTCAAGTGATTGAAGCCGTCGGCGCGCGGCGACTCAATCGGCGCCAGCAACCGATCAGCGCGATTCATGATTTCGTCGGCCAAGCCCCAGCCCGTGCCGAACGTGAGCAAAATGGGTGGCCCATCAGCTGCGATGCTGGCGCGCGCCGCCGCGTGGTCGATGCGTTTTTCCCCGCCCTTCGCGCTCGTCACCCACAGCTCCGTGCCCGGACCGGACGCCGCCAAAGCGTCGTCTAGCGTGCTCACGATGCGCACGCCTTGCATGGGCGGCACGCGGTCTGGAATCCGCCGCGAGCCCGAACCCGTCAGCCAATGTTCGCGAATGCGCTCTGCCAGCTCGCGCTGCGCGGCAATGGGGTGAGCGATGTAATAGGCCGAAAGCCCGTAGGTGTGCGCGCTACGACTGATGTCGTGCAAATCCAAGTTGGTGATGGCACCTGTCACTACAGCGCGCTCGCGGTCGAGAATGGGATGGTGAATCAACACCGCCGAGACCTGCCTCATGGCGGGCCCTTCTTGGCGTCGCGCTGGGCCACCAGCTCGGGGCGGCGCTCGGCGCTGCGCTTTCGCGCTTGCTCCTCGCGGTAGCGCTTGATCTTGGCGTGGTCGCCGTTGCGAAGCACCTCCGGCACGTCGAGCCCGCGGAATGAAACCGGACGCGTGTAGTGCGGGTACTCGAGTAGCCCCTGGCACTCTTCGCTGAAAGACTCTTCGCGTGCCGAGTCGTCGTTGCCCAGCACCGAAGGCAACAGCCGGATGACGGCTTCCAGCATGCACATGGCCGGCACTTCGCCGCCCGTGACCACGAAGTCCCCGAGCGACAGCTCTTCGTCGACGAACGAGCGCACGCGCTCGTCGAAGCCCTCGTAGCGACCACAAGTCAGACAAAGTCGCGATTTTTCGGCCAATCGGCGGGCGTCCAGCTGCGTGAAGCGCTTGCCCTGCGGCGTCAGTAGGACGCGATGCACGGGCTCACCGGGGCCGAGCGCCGCGCAGGCCGCGTCCATAGCGGCCACCGTGCAGTCGGGGCGCATGACCATGCCGGAGCCGCCGCCATAGGGCGTGTCGTCCACGCTCAAATGCTTGCCCAAGCCGTGCTGGCGCAGGTCTTCATAGTGCACGCTCACCACGCCGCTCTCGCTGGCGCGGCCCATCAAGCTGGTCGCAAAGAAGGGCGCAAACAGCTCCGGAAACAGCGTCACGATGGCGATTTGCATGCGACGGATTGGCTAGCCTATCAGGCCTTCGAGCGTGCTCAGCTCGACCAACTTTTCGGCCACCGAAACGCGGGCAATCCAATCCGGAACCAGCGGCTGCTCGAGCCTTCGACCGTCGGCGGTCTTGATCACCAAAGCGTCGATGCTCGGGTGCGTCGCGATCTCGACCACGGTGCCGATCTCACCCTCGGGACCGGTCACCTTCGCGCCGATCAGATCGACCAGGTAGTATTCGGAGTCGTCGCTCTGTGGCAACGCCGCCCGTGCGACCCACACGGTCTTGCCGCGCAGAGCCTCGGCGCCGTTGCGCTCGACGATGCCGGTGAGGTGCAGCAAGTACGCGCGAGGCACCGGGCGCGCCTGTTCGATGACGTAGCGCTCGGATCCGTCGGGCTTTTCGGCCTGGGCGGACAGCCACAGCTCGTCCACGTGATCGAGCGCGTCGCTGCCGTCGAAGAACAACTCGACGCGCAGCTCACCCTTGAGGCCGTGCGCGCGCGACACACGGCCGATTGCCAACAAGCCGCCCGGCGAGGGCTCGGACGTCAATCGATGATGTCGAGGTGGGCGCGACGACCGATCTTGATCGACGCCGCAGACACGATGGTGCGGAGCGACTGCGCGGTGCGGCCGTCTTTGCCGATCACCTTGCCGATGTCGTTCTTGGCGACCCGCAGCTCGAGGATGATGTTGTTGTCACCCTCGATTTCCGCCACGTCGACGCTCGCGGGGTCGTCCACGAGCGCTTCCGCCAAAGTTTGCACGAGTTGCTTGAGTGCCATGGTGTGCTCGGGCGTTGCCCAGAAGCTCAGGCAGCCGGCTGAGCCGGAGCGGGCTGAGCTGGATTCTTCTTCAGCAGCTGGGTCAGCGTGTGCGACGGCTGCGCGCCCAACTTCGTCCAGTACTCGAGCCGCGTACGATCGACCGCGAAGGGGCCTTTGGGATCGAACGTGCCGATGTTCTCGATGTGGCGGCCGTCACGCGGAGCGCGGTGGTCGGTGACGACGATACGATAGAAGGGCGCCTTGTTGGTGCCGTAGCGCGAGAGACGAATGTGAACAGCCATGAATCCTCGGAGAGAAGCGAGCTAGAAACGACTCGGAAGGGCGAGCAAGGTAGCACCTGTTGGTGCCCTTGCCATGGGGTTATTGGAAGCAGCCCTCGGGTTGGGGCTCTGGCCCTCGTCCTGGCCGCGAAGACCGAGGCTATTAAAGGAAGCCTTCCGCAGGGTCAAGGCGTGATAGCTTCGGATTTCCCAATGGCGGCTCCCAAGGACGAGATCGTCCGCGTGGTGCGTGAGGTTCTAGCTCCCCTAATACAGGCTGATGGAGGTGAGCTTTACCTTGTTTCCGTGGATGATTCCGGGGTGTCGCTCCACTTGACGGGGCGGTTCTCCGGTTGTGCGGGCAATACCCTGGCCCGCCGCCGCGTGCTGGAGCCATTGATTGCCTCGGCCGCGCCGGGCGCCCACCTGACGGTCACTACGGGTCCGCTCGTGCCCCAAGGCGCCGAGCGGATCCTCGTGAGCGCCTGAGGCGTTACTTCTTCTTCGGGTCGGCCTTCTTGCCGTCCTTCTTCTCGTCTTTGGGCGGACCGGCCTGGGTGGGCGGGTTAGCGGTAGCGGCCTTCACGTCCTTGTCGAGCTCGTGCTGGTCGACGACCTGGTGCACGCGGAGCTTGGGCAGGCTTTCCTGGATGCTCTTGTCGACGAACACCATGCCAAGGGTGTCACCGCGATCGAGGGCGCGAATGATCTTCTCGCCGTCTTTCCAAACCGCCTCGTCGAAGCTTTGCCCTTTTTGGAAATCTGCCGTGACCTTCGCGGGAGCGGCGCCGAAGACCTTGCTCAGTTTCTTCACGGCCGAGTCGAAGTCAGGGCCCAGGTTGGACTTCGCACCAAGCTTGTATTCTTCGTAGATCTTCCAGAGTTTGTCGTTGAAGAAGAAGAAGTTACGCGCCGGAATTTCCTTGCCGTCGTCGCGCGTGCGAGCTGCCAACCGGGCCATGCTCTCTTTATTGCCGTAGCTGTATTCACCCTTGAGCGCGGACTGATCGATACCGGTGGGCGTATCGACGAACTCGATGCGGCTGCGCCGGAGGACGGCCTTCCGGTCGCGCAGCTCCTCTTCGACTTGCAGCGACTGAGCTGGGCTGGCCGCCAAGAATTTTTTCTTGAACTCGCCGTCTAGGTCCTTGTCGTTCAGCTTGGCAATCTGCTCGAGACTCATGCCGAACTTCAGCCCCGGGAACACCGGCATGGCGATGCCTTTGGGCGCGCCCTTGCCAGGCTTGTCGGTGTCCGCTTTCGGCGACTCGTCGTTTCGCGGCGACTCGGCCCGCGGTGACTCGGCCCGCGGTGACTCTTCGGAGCTGGCTGGCTCGTCGGCTTTTGCCGATTCGACGGCCTTGGGCGACTCGGCCTCGGGCGACTCGGCGGGCTGAGAGGACGCCGGCGAACATGCCTGGTTCCAAAACGAAAGAGCCCCTAGGCTCAGTACGGCGACGGTGGCGATGACATTGGGCTTCATTTGCGAATTTCTCCGGGTCCCGCGAGCGCCGGCAACCTAACACCCCACCTCTGACGGGCTCAAGGCTCAGCGCCACCCCAAACGACCGAGCCCTCGCTACGCACCCGGTGGCCAGCCGGGCCCTGATAAGCTAGGACGCGAGCAAGCGATGGATATGTACTCACGCAGTAGTTCGGTCGAAATCAAGGGCGAGCGTGAGATTTCGCTCATGCGCGAAGTCTGTCAGTTGGCGGCCGGTACTCTGGAGCGAGTGGGCCCCATGCTCCGCGCCGGAATCACCACCCAAGAAATCAACGATTTCGTCCACGCCGATACGCTGCGCCTTGGCGCGCGGCCCGCACCCCTGAATTACCGGGGCTTCCCGAAGAGCGTCTGCACCTCAATCAACGAGGTGGTGTGCCACGGCATCCCGAGCCCGGATCGCGTTTTGAAGGACGGCGACATCATCAACGTGGACGTGACCCACCTGTACAAGGGCTTCCACGGCGACACCTCGGCGACGTTCTACATCGGCGAGCCCAGCGCCGACGCCAAGCGCGTCGTAGAGGTCGCGCGGCGTTCGCTGGAGCTCGGCATCGCGCAGGTCAAACCCGGCGCACGATTAGGCGACATTGGCGCCGCAATTCAGGAGTTCGCGGAGCGCCACGGCTGCTCAGTCGTCCGCGATTTCGTGGGTCACGGCATCGGCCGCAAGTTCCACGATGAGCCGCAAGTGAAGCACTATGGTGACTGGGGCAAGGGCAACCGCCTGAAGCCAGGCATGACCTTTACGATTGAGCCGATGGTCAACATCGGCAAGTACGAGGTGGAGGTGTTGGACGACGACTGGACAGCCGTCACCACGGATGGCTCTCTTTCCGCCCAATTCGAGCACACCGTACTGGTCACTATCGACGGTGTGGAGATCCTCACCCGGCGCTCCGCCTCCCTCCTCGGCAGCGAAATCTTCCCCGACTACTTCTCAAAGTAGTTATCGACCGCAGCCCCGCCCCGCCGCGTCCCAGCCGCCAGCGACTGGAAACAAGGCCGTCGCCCCGCCGCGTCCCAGCCGCCCAGCGACTGGAAACAAGGCCGTCGCCCCGCCGCCCAGCGACTAAAAACCAAAGCCGTCCCCCGGCCGCCCCAGCGACTGAAAGCAAAAGCCGTCGCCTCCGCGCCTCCCCAGCCGCCGCCCAGCGACTGAAAACAAAAGCCGTCGCCTCGTCCCTTCCAAGCCGCCTACGACTAAAAACAAAGCCGTCCCCCGGTCGCAGAGCGACTGAAAACAAAAGCCGTCGCCTCGTCCCTTCCAAGCCGCCCAGCGACTAAAAACAAAAGCCGTCGCAGCTGTCAGTACCCGGCAGAAATGGCCCGCAGACGCAGCGCCCCAACGTCTGCAGCAAGCGACCGCGAATGTGCCGGCCGCGAACAGCGGCAGGAGGAGGGGCTTGCCCCCGACGACCCACGAGAAAGGAAAGGCTTCAGGGCCTGCGGCCCTGAAGCCGTTTTCAGTCTGAGCGGCCGACCCGGCTCATCTGCGGCTTGACTCGTTGCGTGGCGCGCGACTAGGTTGCGCAGGGCTTACTGCCCAGGGACCCCGGTCCCGCCGTCCACACCCTACTGGGTTGCGGGCGCGTCCGGACGTGTAGTGGTTTGTGCCTGAGGCGCAGCCCGGGCGGGCGGGTCTGTCTAAATTTTCGGCTGGAAATGTCGCTTCGATCCAAATCGCGCCCCAAGAAGACGGGCAAAAAGAGCTCTAAAGCCCAACCTGCCAAGCGAAAGGCGCAAGCCAAGCCGCAGAAGTCGAAGGGTAAGGCCAAGAAGCCGAGCGCGCGCCCAGCTCCGGCCAAGGGTTCGGTCGCTGCCAAGAGCAAAGCCAAGGGGACGAGCGCGGCCAAAAGCAAAGCCAAAGCCGCCAAGCCCGTCGACAAGGCCAAGCTCAAAAAGCTCCAGGCCGTCGAAAAGGCCAAGCTCCAGAAGGTCCGTGAGGCCGAGCGCAAGGCCGCCGAAAAGGCCAAAGATGCCGCTCGCCGCGAGAAAGAGCGCGACGCCGCCGAAAAGGCCAAGGCCAAAGAGCGCGAGAAAAAAGACAAAGAGCGCGAAGCCCTAGCCACGGCCAAGGCCAAAGAGCGCGAGAAGAAAGACAAAGAGCGCGAAGCCGCCCGCGTCAAGAAAGAGCGCGACGCCGAAAAGGCCCGCGAAGACAAGCAGCGCGAAGCCGCTCACCTTGCCAAAGAGAAGGAGCGAGCCGCCGAGCGCGACCGCAAGAAGCAGGAAAAAGACGACGAGCGTGAGCGCATCCGCGTGGCAAAAGAGGCCGAGCGCGAAGCCATCCGCAAGGTGAAGGAAGAAGAGCGTTCGAAACTCGCGGCTGAACGCGAGGCCTACCGGCGCGCCAAAGAGACGGAACGCGAACGCTTGCGCGCCGAAAAGGAAGCCGCTCGCCGCGCCCTGGAAGGCAAAGTAGCCAGAGCGTCCAAGCGCGCCGCTCGCGATCTCAGCCGTGGCGCCGGCGCACGCGTCTACCGCCCGGACGCCATTCCCAATCAGTCAGGCACCACGCGGCGCCTGGATACCCCGAGCGGCCAGCAAAAACTGGTCGGCGTTCGCTCGCTCGAACCGGGCCAAATCCCGCCCGAGGCGGAACCCGTCCGCGCCGTGGCTCCTCCCCCGCCCCCCGTCGCTCCCTCACTGCCGATCGAGGAGCGCTACTCCAAGATCTTGGCGCGCCTGAACACCGCGGATCCGGAGTTTCGGCGCGAGTACCGCGAGAGCTTCGATATGTCGTGGGTCTATCACGACAGCGCGCTCGAAGGCGTCGTCTACACCTACCAAGAGCTGAAGACGGCTACCGATCCGTCAGTTGGCAGCGTGCCGGACGGCATGCAACCGGTTTGCGAAGAGATTCGCCGGCACCGTCAAGCGATCGAGTACGTGCGCGAGCTGGCTGAGCGGAAGCGGATTCCGATCACCGTCGACACGATCAAGAAGCTGTACGTCATCCTGCACCCCGACGAGGGTGACGTGAAGTCGGTCAAGTACCGCAAAGACATCCCGCAGCACCGCCTGTACTTCCACGAGTACGCCGCGCCCGACAAGATCGCCTACCGGGTGCGTCAGGTCATCGATTGGCTGAACGGGCCGGAGCCCAAAAAGCTCAAGAGCCCGATCCGCATCGCGTCGCGCGTGCACTACGATTTGGTCCGCGTGTTCCCGTTCCCGAACGACAGCGGCAAAGTGTCGCGTCTGTTGATGAACGCGCTGCTGATGCGCGCTGGCTACCCGCCGGCCATCATTCATTCCACGGAGCGGCAGCGCTACTACGAGGCCCTCAAAGGCCAATTGCCCATTATCTTGCAGATGGCCAACGACTCGATCATCAACGCCCTGTTGAGCATCGAGAAGCGCTTCGACGAATACGACGCCGCGCGCCCCAGCAGTGCCCCCGCCGCGGATCCGGCCGCACCGCCCACCCCGCCTACGCTCGCGCAGCGCACGGCCGCCCACGACATGGACGACCTGAGCGACCTCGGCGACGACTCGTCCGGTTCGGACGATGACGACGACGATTCCGACGACGACGCGGCTGCTGGCGAAGACTGAACGCCATCGACGCTAGGGCCCACGCTTTGGCGTCTCCCTGATTTTACAGGG
>JAYUYU010000367.1:0-2250 GCA_043752365.1 Myxococcales bacterium
TTTTGAAAGCCAGCGGCAGGGGCCGACAGTCCGTACAGCTTGGCGAGGTTGGCGTCGACGAACGTTTGTGGGGTGTCGAGTACATCGATGAACTTCCGCCCGTCCGTCCACACGAAATCATCCATCAACTGCAGCGTCTCTTCGGCCATCGAGCGCCCCAGGTCAGCGTTCCACAACGGGAATGCTGCCGTGTCGCGGGACACACCTTGCAGCCGCCCGAGCCCGAGCCACTGCTGGAAGAACGAACGAACTTGGGCGCGCGCCGGTGACTCGGCCAACATTTGCCGCGCCATCGCCTCGACCTTGTCGGCGGCGTCGAGCCCACCGCTCTCGGCGCTCGACAACAAAACTTCATCGGGCAGAGTCCCACGTAGCAGGTAAGAGAGTCGCGATGCGAGCTCCGGCCCCGTTAGTTTGTGACGGCTGTCGCCGGCCTGGGGCGTGCCTACCTCCACATGCATGAGGAACTTGGGCGACTGCAAGATGCCGCGGGCGATCAGACCTGCCCCGGCGTACGGATTGGGATCATCGTTGGCCACCTCGGCCAACGCGACCAGCGCATCAACCTCCGCCATGGAGAGCGCACGCCGAAATGCACGACGGCCAAAAGACGCTGCGAAGTGAGCCAGGCAGTCCGCGGCCGCTGGCTCACAGCCAAGGAACTTTGCTCGGCTCTCGGCGGTGCCGAGCATGCTCGCGGCGGCCGCTTCCGCGACGTCCATGAACGACCTAGCTTGAAGTCCTGAAAACGAGAAAGTTTGCGAGCTACGCTCGAAGGTCGTTCTCGGAGATTCGGGAGTGACGAGGCGCAGCGCCTGCGGATCGACACCAGTCAGGTCGCGCACCGTGCTGGCGTACTCGTTGCTGGTCAGCAGCCGCACGGGCGTGAAGCCGGGGTCGACGCGGCCGTTGCACATCACGGCGTTGGGGCCCGTACCCCCGCTGCCCGAGATCGGATTTCCATTCGAATCTAGCGGATTGCCATTGGCATCTACGCGGTTGCCGTTGGCGTCGAGGTGAGGCGCGGCCCCGCCGCCGACCGTCCCCGTGCAGCCCAGAAGGACCGCGGACAGCGCGAGACATGCCGTCGACCGCAACGGGACTCGCAGTTTGCGCGACATGAAGACTAGTCGGGACGACCGAGCGCCGGCATGCAACTATTTGGAGCGCTACCCCAATGCCTTGCGCTGGACTCCGGGAGACGCAACACTCAAGCCTAAGCGTGATCGGCCACAAGCTGCGCCATCGAGGAGTCGTTTTTGCGTTCGCGCTGGCCAGCACGCTCGGCTGCGACGAGGCCACGGTTTCGTTGTTTCCTCGTCAAGAGAGCGCGCCAGCCGGCACTGCCGGCGCACCGCCCCAAGCCGACCCGATGGTCGATGGCCTTGTCGGCCACTGGCCGTTCGACGGCAATGCGAATGACCTGATCGGTGGCGGCTCCGCGACCGTAGAGGGCGCGGCGACCTTCGTCGTCGATGCCGTGCGGGGCGACGTGCTGCGCTGCGACGGGGCAACCGGCATCGTGTCATTCCCAAACGAAACGCCGCTAGACTTCAGTTACGTTTTATGGCTCTGGACAGAGCTGCCCAGTCTCAAGGGGGCTACGGCGCGCGACGGCAGCCCCCTGCTTTGGTCAAACGTTGACGGGGCCGAGGACGACTTCATGCTGGCGCTCCTCGACGACCACCTTGCCTACATGAGTTACAGTAACCCGTCGACGGGCACTTTGAGTCTCATCGACAAAGTTTGGCACCACATAGTAGTGACGCGCAAAGACGGCGAGCGCGTTGCGCTTTACGTAGATGGGCAACTCGACGGCGACGGCAATTCGGGCAGGGGCACGGTATTGGCTAACCCGCTGGTCTCCGTCTGCGGGAACCTCGACGACGGTCGGCGCCTCGCCGGGCGGGTCGACGATTTGCGGCAGTACGCCCGGGTGCTCAGCGCCGAGGACGTCCAGGCGCTGTACGCGTTTACCCTTCGCTGAGGTACTCAATCCTGAAAAATCCGATTAATGCGAAGTTTTATTCGGGCGACCTCACAAACGCTGGGCCGACGCCGTAATAGAGGGGATAGGAATGCTCGGCTCGAAGCCTCCCGTGATGGATGGGCAAACGGCAGGAGCGCTCGCCGCGAGCGACTTCAGGCGGCTCCTCGAGTCTGAGGTCGACTACGTCCATCGTTCGCTGCGCCGCCTCGGGGTCAAGACGGCAGAGCTGGATGACCTGACGCAACAGGTTTTCCTCGTCG
>JAYUYU010000368.1:0-14292 GCA_043752365.1 Myxococcales bacterium
CAGGCGCGCGCTTTTGGTGCGCG
This sequence comes from Myxococcales bacterium, assembly GCA_043752365.1. Taxonomy (GTDB): domain Bacteria; phylum Myxococcota_A; class Polyangia; order Polyangiales; family Polyangiaceae; genus PMG-095. Next base: position 24 of record JAYUYU010000368.1, read on the forward strand.
GCAGGGCCTCTGGCCAATTCGTCACGTCAGACAGGGCCGCCAGCACGACCTCCGGCCGCGCGTCGACCACTTGATACGAAACGCCGCCCACGTAGTGCCCGCCGGCCTGCTCGAAGCTCACCGTAAACGGCACCATGCGGCCGGCGTGCAGCGCGTCTTGCTGCCCCAAGCTGAGCGCGCGCGGGACCAGAAGCTGCGCGGACGGCTCCGCCTGGGCAGGAGCCGCGAGCGCTAACGCAAGCAAGCAACCCCAAAGCGAACCCGCGGCAGCGTGGCGCATGGCCGGGGAGACTAACGCCGATCTTCGAAGCAAGCCAGCGACTCGCATTTGCGAGCTGGGTCTTGCTCAAAGCGGGGCGGTGAAAACATCCAGCTGCCACGCACCGGACGCGCCGTCGTAGCCATCTATTTGAACGAAATAGTGGCCCGCTTGCAAATCTAGATCCAGATAGCTGCGGGTCGGCCAGTAGCCGGGTGCGCACCCCCGTTGCAGCTCCGCGCCGGGGCAGAATTGTCCTTCTCGCACGGAAAGCATCGTCGCGTAGCTGCTGCCCTGCATGTCGAAAATGACCCGCCGCGGCGCGCTCAGCTCCAGCTCGAGTATTTGGTCTGGGGCGCTCTGTTCTTGGCCTTGGTCTTGGTCTTGGCCCCCCACGTCACACCCACCAGAGAAATCTGGAAATGCGTTGCTGGTGTTACCAATGAAGCGTCCGCCCCATTCCGGGATCCTCACGGGCGCGTCACAGTCATCGGCGAAGGGCACGCTGACCTTAGCTACCGCCGGGCGCTCGAACCAACTAAGGCCCACGGGGTTGCCCTGCGCCGATTCGATGACCGCTCGATAGGTGCCAGCAGGCACTCCGTAACGAACGGTGCGCACCGTCCCCTGCCCCACGGCGCAGGCGTCGTTGTCGTTGCACGCCGCGTTGGCGAAACTGACGGCGCCGTCGTCGCCCTTGGAAAACCGTCCGATTAGGGCTACGTCCCGCTTGCCAGAAAGCTCGAACTCAAAGGTCGAGTCCGGGGAGCCGACCAAGCATTCGGGGTGGACCGCGTCCTCGTGCGTCGCGAGCTCGACCAGTTGCTCGACGCCGCTGACCAACGGCTGGGCGTCGTCGCAACCTTCGCCGGGCGGCGCCGGCGAGACGGGCGCGGTTTCGAGGCGCACGCTCACGTCGTCCGGACCCGTGCCCGCCACCAGCACGCGGTAGCTGCCGGGCTCTAGGTTCCGCACGAACAAGCGCCCTGGTTGGCTGCGCCGGCACGTGAGCTCGGTCTTGCACTTGGCATCCAACAGCGCCAACACCGGCACGCCTAGGCCAACCTGCGCTTCGGCGATCAGCGTGACGTCACTGGCAACCTTCAGATCGAAGCGGACGAACGCATCGCCCGTCCTTAGAGCATCTTGACCAACGCGAGTCGGAAGCGGCTCACACGCCGTCGCGGCGTTCGCCGCGTAGCCGGGCAAGCGCAGCACGACAGGCGCCCCGGCAGGCTCCAGTAGGACCGCAACCTCGCACCGCTCGCCCAACATGGGCTCGGCCGGGCGCAACTCCACGTGAACTTGCGCCGTGCCCTCGTTGTTGGCCGCAACGTAAATCGGATAGCTGCCCTCGCTGGCGCCGCGGAGAATCACGCGCGCCACGCTATCGCCCAGGGGGGCCACGAACGAATGCTCACAAGGGACGCGCTTCCAATCGCCACAGCTGGCAGGGGTGCCGAGCGCGAGCTTGCCCGAGTCGAGCTTGACCGTGACATCGACGTCGAACGGGCCGCCTGCGGGCACGGCGACCTGCATGACGGCGTCGCGATAGCCGGCAACTTCGGTAGCGCACGAGGTCGGGTAGTCCAGCGAGGTCGCGGTAAAGTCCAAGTCGTAGTAGCCCGAAGCCTCGACTGTCAGGGCTACTTTGCAGGTGTCGTGTGCGGGCGCCGTGCAGCCCGCTTCATCCGCGATGCCGTCGCAGTTGTCGTCGCGGCCATTACCGCAAATTTCGCTGACCTGGCTGCTGACCTGCGGCCGGGTGTCGTCGCAGTCGAGCCCGCCGCAGTTGCGGGTCGGATCGCCGTCGCCGTCCGCGTCACGCGGAGCACGCTGGCACCCCCGAGTCGCTTCGATGCACACGTCGATGGTGCAGCTGATGTCGTCGCTGCACGCGACAACGTCGCCCTCGACACAACCGCCGCGCAGGTCGCAGCGTTCGGCGCCGTCGCAGTAGATGCCGTCGTCGCAGGTCGCGTCGTCGGGCAAAAAGCGGCAGCGCAAAAGCTCCAGATCGCAGCGATCGACCGTGCAAGCGACCCGGTCGTCGCACTGGCCATCGTCTTCACAGGGACCCCCCAGGGTGGGGTCGACCTCGTTGCCAGCGTCGACGTTCAACCGGAAGCCAGCGGCACCCTGGCCTCCCCCCTCGCCCCCCGCTCCGCCGGCTCCCGGCCCGAAGGGGCTTTTCACGCTGTTGGACCCACACGCCGCCGGCAGCGCACCTACAAGTAGCCCCAACAAAACCCCGCCCAGAACCCTAGCGCCGACAGAACGCGGGGCGGAAGGCCCGACGAGACCGACGGGACCGACGAGACCGACGGGACCTAGCAGACAGCGCGATGAGGGAGATCGGCCTAGCAACGCCCCTGTTGTAGCGCGACCGCTGTAGTCATGCGTGCCAACTTTTGGCATGATCAGAGAATCGTGTCCCAAGAACGTTTGACCCGACACGAAATCTCGTGGCTCTTGGCTCAGGAAGCCCGTGGGGCCGCCCGGGCACTGCGCGAGGGTGTCACCCAGCTGCGCCAGACGCCGAGCAGTGAACCACGCATCATCTCGATGCCGAGCGAGGCGCCTCCGCCCCCCGCCGTCGAGACGACCCTCGACGCGCTCGACGACGCCATCAGTATGCTTAGCGACCTCAACACTGGGGCGCGCGGGCCCACCAAGGCGCGCCGCGGGCGCATCGACCTGGCAGCGCTGCTGATGGACCTTTCGCCCAACACACGGCTAGCCATCGAGCCCGGCGCGGGCACGGAGGTGTTCGGCGACGAGCAGGACCTACGGCGCATGTTGAACATGCTGGTGACCCAGGGTGGCTCGACCCAAGGCGGCGCCGCCGAGGTAAAGATCCGTCGCCAAGCCGAGTGGGTGAAAGTCAGCGTGGAGCTGGGACCGGACGCTGGCGCGCAGGAGCTGGAGCGCCGCTGGCTGAGCCGCATGGCCACGCGCCACGGGGGCTGGGTGGAGCTGGAAGGCGGCACCCAATCCATTTTCTTTCCAGCCGACGGCGCGAGCGAGCAGCGCGAGGTAGTCGAACTACGCAAAGAACTCGAGCAAGCGCAGCAGCTGGGCGAGGCCTACGCGCGTGAACTCGCGTCGGTGCTCACGGCGGGCGACATTCGCACCGAGCCGCCGCCCCCCGTGGCCGCGCGCGGCGGTTCCCAGCGCTTCGAGACTCTGCAGAGCGCCGCGCTCGGCATGCAACGCACGCTCAAAGGTTTGGTCGAAGGACTGCGAGCCGACGCGAGCCTTTGCACCAACGAGCTGGGCGAAGCCTCGCCGCTGGCCCAAAACCTCCAAAAGCGGGCCGCCGTCGCCGCAGAAATGTCGCTTGATTTGGCCTTGGCCGCCGATTGCCCTTTCGACGAAGCCAAGTCGGACGTGTCGGTGGCAGACCTAGTGCAAATGGCCGTCTCCGAGGCCGAGCCTCGCGCGCTACGGCACGGCGTGGCGATCGAGGTAAAGGGCCCAGCCACGCTGCGCATCCAGTCACGACCGAAGACGCTACTGTCGTTGCTCCGCGCCATGCTCCACCACGCCATCTCGGCGACGCCTCGCGACAGCCACATCACCCTCTCCGCCTACGCGGTGGAGACGGGCGTGTTACTTTCAGCGCAAGATGGCGGCCCGTCGGTAACCGAAGCCCACCGGTCCGAGGTGCTCCGAAATCGCACTGACCCAAGCGCTTTCGGACGCCCGTCCGGAGTCGCCCTGCTGATCGCCGAGGCTGCCGCCGAGAGCCTGGGCGGCACGCTGGAGCTGCGCGATGGCATGGACGGGCAAGCGGAAGTCTGGACGCTTCTCAACCGCTAATTGAGCTAGTCTCGGGATTTATGCGGATTCTCGTCGTCGAAGATCAAGACTCGATTCGGAGGATGATCGAGGCGCTGGTGCAGGCGCGGGGCTACCAGGTCACGGCCGTCAGCTCCGGAGCCAAGGCCATTGACGTGGCCATGACCGACCCGCCCGACATGGTGCTGTTGGATCTGAACCTGCCTGGGCAGTACGACGGCTTCGACGTCTGTCAGCGGCTTCGCTCCGATCCAGGCACCCGCACCGTGCCAGTCGTCATCATCAGCGCCATGGATGACGACGAGTCACGCGCCCGCGCCACTGCGGCGGGCGCGACCGCGTACTACACGAAGCCGTTCAGTCCCATCGCGCTCTTGAAAGAGATCGATCGGTTGAAATCGCTGATTGCGACCCGCGCGTAGCGCGAAGCGTCACAGCAGCTTGATTAGCGTCTTGGCGCGCTCGTCCGAGTCACGCATCAGGTCGCGCGCTTCGAGCGGTGGAATTTCAAGCGCCTGCACCAGCTGCTCTAGCAGTGCTTTCTCTTTCTCGTCTTGCTTGCCGTCGACGTAGCTGAGCAACACGGCATGCTGCAGCAGCTGGCGGCGAGCGGCGAAGCCCAGCTCTTGAATCGGTACGTCTGCCAGGCTGCGCGGCGTCTGCGCAAACTTGCGCAGCTCGTGCGCTTCGCTGGGCAGCGCGTGGAACGCTTCGAGCAGCGCGTCCAACACTTCGGTCTCTTCCGCGCTGACGTGACCGTCCGCCCAGGCCACGCTGACCAAGCCCTTCACGACCGCCAGATTTTGAGCCTGCATACCCCCGATACTTTCACATCGCGGGCGGGCGCAAAAGCTCAGCTTTCTTCCACGTAGGGATGTGGCATCGGCGTCAATTCCAGGCCGGCCATTCCCTTGAGCGCCGAGCGCAGTTCCCGCTCTTCGGCGGCGTCGGAGACGTAGAAGGAGTCGAGCAGCTCCGAGACGTCACTGGTCCGGGCGGGCAGCACGGCCGGCGCGTAGGGCGACAGCTCGGGCGATGGCTCGCTGATGAACAAGGCGGGCGGCGGCGGGGCAGCTGGCGCGACTGGGCCTGGGTTCCAGGTGAGCGCGTCGTGCACGGCCGGGTCCGCCAACTCGGATTCGAAGAGCCGCGGCGCGGTGACGACACCACTCAGCGAGCTGTGGGTGAGCCAGCCGTCTTCGACTACGGCGGGCGCGGGGGTGAGCGCGAGTGCGGGCGTGAGCGTGAGCGCGAGTGCGGGCGCGGGCACCGGGGCGAGCGGGAGCGCCGGGGTGAGCGGGAGCGCCGGGGTGGCACGTAGCTCGGTGACGACGTCTCGGATTCGTGTAGGGGCTTCGTCAGCGTAGACGCCGGTGTGGAGTTCGAGCATCGCGGTGAGGACGTCGGGCATGCGCGACGGCTCCGGATCGTGCAGCGGTTGGGGGACTGATGCGAGGGGGGCTGCGGGCTCGGCTTCCAACTCCACGTCGATGGACAGCTCCAGCTCCTCGGCCTCGAGCGCGATGGCGGGAGCGCGCTCGGTGCGCTCGCCATCTTCGCCCGGCAGCGTTTGGAGGGTCACCAACGTGCCCAGGCGGGGCGTCGAGTTGCCGCGCTCTTTTGCGCGCTGAACGACGGGTTCGGCCTTCGTGAACGCTGGCTCCCCCACCGCCAGGCGAGGCTCGGGTGTGAATTCGACGGCCGGTGCTGGTGCGGCGACCGCCAGCTGAGGTACCCGCGGCGCCGCGGGCACGACGACGGGCAAGGGCGCGACCTGCGCGCTGGGCGCCGAGGCAGACGGTTCCGGATAGTCGGCGGCTAACGCGATCGGCTCCACCACCGACTCGGCGACAGGTGCGACAACCGGAGCGGCAACGATTGGAGCCGCAACGACCGCAGCCGCATCCAACACGAGCTTGCCCGCCTTTTTGGCGCGCTCCGTTTCGCGATGAACGCGTGAAAGCGCGCGTTTAGCAGCCGAGCGATTGACGGGGATCAGGGCGATTTCCAGCTCGCGAACCAAAGCCGGCAGGCCCGCGTCTTCGGAGCGCTGCGCTGCGCGACGCAGCGCAGGCCCTACGGAGCTCGACACCTCGAGCGTGCGCGCCAGCAGTTGCCGCAGCACCGGTTCAGGTCCCACGTCGTTGGCGGCGGCCCGCCGCGGACGCAGGCGCACGCTGCCATCCGGCTGCAGCTCGACGTCTTCGGGCGTGACGACGCGCGGCGCCGCCACGACCAGGTCCGTCACTGCCAGCAACAAATATCCAGCACTTTCAGCCGCCAAAGGCGCCACATGGGCGCGGGCAGCCACCAAAATTTCGAGCAGCGAGACGGTCACGCTTCGCCTCCACGCACGAGCACGCCGTGCTGTCGCAGGTATTTCTTGGCTTCACCGACGGTGTGCTGGCCGTCATGAAAAATCGAAGCAGCAAGCGCCGCGTCGGCGTTGCCCTCACAAAGTCCCTCGCGCAAATGCTCGAGCTCACCCACGCCGCCCGACGCGATCACCGGAATCGGCACGGCCGCGGCCACCGCCTTCAGCAGCGGTAGGTCGTAGCCAATGCGCGTGCCATCGCGATCCATGCTCGTGAGCAGAATTTCCCCGGCACCGAGCTCGGCACCGCGCCGTGCCCACTCCACGGCGTCGATGCCGGTCCCTCGGCGACCACCGTGCGTGAAGACCTCGAAGCCGCCGGCGTTGTTACGCTTGGCGTCGATGGCCAGCACCAGCACCTGCCGGCCCCAAGTTTCCGCCACTTCTTGGATCAGCTCGGGGCGCGCCACCGCGGCGCTGTTGACGCTCACCTTGTCCGCGCCTGCGTCCAGCAGCCGACGCACGTCTGACGGCTCGCGGACTCCTCCACCAACGGTCAGGGGGGCAAACACCACTTGGGCCGTTCTTTCGATGATGTCCAGGATGGCCGGGCGCTCTTCGTGCGACGCGGTGATATCGAGGAAGGTGATTTCGTCGGCGCCCTCGGCGTCGTAGCGCCGGGCGCACTCTACGGGATCCCCCGCATCGCGGATGTCCACGAACTTCACGCCTTTGACGACGCGGCCGCCACGGACGTCCAAACAGGGGATGATGCGTTTCGCGAGCATTCTGAGGCCGGTATTACCCCCATAAGTCAAAACAGCGAATCCGGACAAAACCCCGGCCAATCCGCGCCGGCCCGCCGGCTCCAAAAAGGCGTCTTCGAGCACCGCGACAGCAGCCCGAAAACGCTATAGTCCTGCGATAGATGAAGCAGTGCGGCCGCTGCGGCACGCAGAACCTCGACCAACAAGCGGTCTGCACGGGCTGTGGCCTCGATTTGCCCGCGACGGCGAGCGGTTTCGGCGGAACCATGCTCATGAATCCGTCCGAGCCGCCGCCCACGGCGCCGCCCGTGGCCGACCCACCCGCGCCTCCGCCACCCCGCGCCTCCACCAACCTGCGCGGCACCATGATTGGCATGGCTCCGCCGAACTTTTCGCAACCACCGGCCCCCGCACCCGGTGCACCCAGCCAGCCGCCGCCGGGCTCGACCAGCCCCCGCCAGCCACGCCCATTCGCCGGGACCATGATCGGCATGGCGCCGCCGAACTACCCTTCCCCGCCGCCGCCACCCACGCCAGACGCCATCTCCCCCGCAGCCACCCAAGGCGGCGGCCCGCGGCTTGCGTCGGCGCAAAAGACGATGCTCGGCGTGGCGCGTCCCGGCATCGCTCCGCTCAACCCCGGGCAAGCCAAGGCGCCCGCTCCGGGCGGAGCAATGCCGGCTCCCGCGCCCAGCCCGGTGGTTTGGCAATCAGCTCCTCCGCCCGGAGCGCTCAACGCAGGCCCGCCGTCGCCTCGCCGCCCCGGACCGCAGCGTATCTCGCTGACAGCGACGCTGGCCATCGTCGGCTCCGCCATGCTGCTGGTAATGGCAGTGGTAGCCTATTTCATGCTGCGCGGTCACGGCAGCGTGACGGCGCGCGCCAGCCTGGACGGCAGAGGCAACGAGCAGCTCGAGCTGTCGTGCACCGAGTGCCCCGATGGCACCAAGACCTGGATCGATACGGCGCCCGCGTCCTTTCAAGCCGGTAAGGCCACGCTGCAACTGCAAGCTCCGCTCAAGGTCGGCGAAAATCCCATCGTGCTCGTGCTCGAGCGCCCAGGCCGCAGCCGCGAAGAGATCGCACTCTCGTTGCCTATCGAATTTCGCGTGCGCAGCAGCACCGACGAGCTGGCCCAAGAAAGCCCCAAAGTGTCGGTCGTGGCCAGCGCCTTGGCCGGCACGAAGCTGGAGGTGGACGGCAAGCTTGTTCCGCCAGACCCCAACGGTGTCGTGCGCTTCGACTACGAGGTCACGAACGACGTCAGCGGCCCCGAAGCCTCCGTAACGACGCTCGAGCGAGTTGTACCTTACAAGGCCGTATCCACCAGCGGCACGACCCAGAACGGTCAGGTGCAGATCCGCATCGGCGTTACCCCGCTGATCGTCGACGCCCCGGGCGCCAGCATCGTGCTCGGCGACAAAGAGGTGGTTATCGCGGGCCGCACCGCGCCTGGCGCCGTGCTCAAGGTCGGCGCGCAAACCATCACGCTCGATGCCGAAGGTCGCTTCGTCAGCAAGCAGTCGCTGGCCAACGGTGAGAACTCGTTCACAGTGCGCTCGACCCTCAAAGACCTCGCGCCTCGGCTCGTGAAAGTCAACGTCAGGCGCAGCGACAACCTGGAGCGAGAGGCCGCCTTGGCGCGCTCGATGACCCAAACCTCGTACATCGAGGTTGTCCGCGCGGGCGACGCCGCCATCGGCCGCAGCGTGGCTCTCGAAGGGCAGCTGTTCGACGTTCGCCACGACGGCTACACCAGCGTGCTGCTCGTCGACGTCAAAGCTGGCTGCAAAAAGGTGTCTTGCCTCAGCAAGGTGCTGTACGGCGTTCAAACCTCGCTCGAAAAGGGACGCGCCATCAAGGCCTTCGGCAAAGTCGTGCGCTTCGTCGACGGCCCCCGCACGGGCGAGCGCATTCCCGAAGTGCGAGCCGACCTGGTGGTCGCGGGAGCCCCTTGACGACTGGAGGGGCCGAACTCGGGCAGCTGTGCATCAGCTGCGGCGCCCACAACGTGGTGGACGCACGCTTCTGCAACCGGTGCGGCCTCGGGCTAGGCCAGTCCTTCAACGCCACGACGCTCACCATCTCGTCGCCCCCCGTCTCGCTTCCGCTGTCCACGCGCTCGCTGGGAATCGCGTCGACCAAGCCGCCGCCCGGCCCCGGCTCCACCCGCCCAGCCCCGCCTGCCCTGCAAGAGCACGCCACCGACCCGCGCGATTTGGCCGACCCGCTGATCGGCGTCGTGGTGGCCGAGCGCTACCGCATCAAGGAGCATATCGGACGGGGTGGCATGGGCGTCGTGTATCGCGTGGAGCACGCGCGTATCGGCAAACTGATGGCGCTCAAGCTGCTCACGGGCGAGCTCACGCGCGATCCGCGACAAGTGGCCCGCTTCAAACGCGAAGCGCAGCTTGTCAGCCGCCTGTCGCACCCCAACACCGTCCAAGTCTTCGACTTTGGTGCATCCGACGGCCTGGTTTACCTGGCCATGGAGTACTTGAAGGGCGAAGACTTAGGTCACTTGATCCGACGCGTAGGGCCGCTCAGCGTCGAGCGCACGCTCAAGATCGTGATCCAGGTTTGCAGCTCGCTGGCCGAGGCGCACGGCATGGGCATGGTGCACCGTGACCTCAAGCCCGAGAACATCATCGTGATGCAAGGCCCCGACGAAGAGGACTTGATCAAGGTGCTCGACTTTGGGTTGGCGAAGCTGCGTGAAGGCGGCGAACTCTCGGAAGTGACGTCGCGCGGCGCAATCGTGGGCACGCCGTACTACATGTCGCCCGAGCAAATTCGTGGCGACGACGTCGGCCCTGAAAGCGACGTGTACGCGCTAGGCGCTCTAACCCATGCCTGCTTGACCGGCACGGTGGTGTTCGACGCCAACACCCCCATGGGCGTGTTGACCAAGCACCTGACCCAACTGCCCGAGAGTCCCAGCCGTCGCTTCCCCGACTTGAAAATCCCCGACAGTTTGAGCCAAATCGTGCTGGCCACGCTGGAGAAGGACCGCAAGCGGCGCATACCCGGCGTCGCCGAGCTACAGCAAGCGTTGATTGGCGAGCTCGAGCACGGCGGCAAGCACGGAGAAGTCGAACGTCTGCTCGACTTCTCACACCTGCGGCACGCCGCCGATGCAGCCGACGCCGACGGCGGCGCCGCAACCCGTGACGAAGTCGAACGCTACGAACGCAAGCTACGCCAACGCAGCCACGTGCTGTGGACCGTGTTGCTCGCGCTGCTGGTTTGCGGTTCTTTCGTCGGTTTTCGCGCGTTTCAGCGCTGGACGGCCCCTCCCGTGTTCGCTGGCGACGAGCTGGAGCCCAACGATTCGGCCCCCTACGCCACCCGCGTCCCTTTTCCGTTTTCCGCCAAAGGCGTGGTCGGCAAGCGGCTCGACAAAGAGCGCAGCGATCGCGATTTTTTTCGGTTCCAGGTGCCCGGCGGCGCACGCGCCGTGTCGTTCGAAGCCAGCGGCATCCCGGGCCTTGCCTGGTGCGCGCTGCTCTACCGCGCCGGCTCGGAAGAGCCGCTTGGTCGCTATTGCCCGGGCACGGCCGAGCGGCGGCTGCGCATCGAAGCCCTTGCAGTTCCGGCGGGCGAGTACGTGCTAGGCCTGATGCAGGACCGCGAGGCCTACACCAAGGAGGCTGCTCCGCCGACGGTCGAGTCTATTTCGGAAAGCTATCGCTTGAGCGTGGGACAGGGCGCGGCCGAGGCCGAGCTGGAACCAAACGACTTTCCACGCGACGCAACGCGGCTGGCAGTGGGCGAAAGGCGCCGTGGCAGCTTGGCCTGGATGCGCGACCTCGACGTCTTTTGCTCCAGCTCCGAAGGCAAAGTGCGCTTGCGCGTGACCGACTCGCCCGAGCGCCCACGCGCGCACGCGGCCGTGCTGCAGGTCACGCCACTGGCGGGCGACGACGTCGACGTTCCGGCGCGGGTCCACCGCCCGGGCGCCCGTGAAGTACAAGCGTCCGCGCGCGACGTGCTGGGTGACTGGCAAAGCACGGTCCTCGATCCGAGCGCGGGCCGCCCGGCTTGCATCCAGCTCACGCTGGTGCCGAATCCTTGGGCGCCCACTCCACATCCGCTTGTCGCGCCCGCCGGCGAAGAGCCCTACTGGGTAGAGGCCGTGGCGGCGCCGTGAAGCCCCGGCGTTGGCTAGCCATGGCCTGGCTGGGCACCTGGTTGGCGCCCTCGAGCAGCGCGTTCGCCGACTGGTCCCACGCCGGGCTGCGCGAGCAGGTTGGCCCGCCGCCCGCATCCCACGCCATGCCGGGTACGGATGCCCGCAGGTCCCGTCGCGCCGCCACCACGTTGAGCCAAGCACCCCACGTCGAACGCCGCCTGCGCGTCGCCTACGGCATAGGGCGAGGCCTCGTCACGCGCATGGACGGCGGCTTCCTCGTCCTGCACCCGACCGCGCGCGCCTCGCGCTTCGACGCGCAGGGCAAGCTGCTCTACTCGGTCAAGCTCAAGGCTGAAGCCGCGTCGGCGCCCGTCGTCACCTCCAGCGGTTCCAACGCCTTCGTGGCGGGTGGTGAGCTGCACGTTCTGGACGACCGTGGACGCCTGCGCTCGCACACGGCCCTGGGCGATGCAGACTTCAGCGCACGCAGCATCCTCGCCTCGCGCGACGGCGGCGTGGTGGTCGCCAGCAACAGCTGGCTCGTCAAGCTCAGCGCCTTCGGCGACATCGTTTGGCGCAGGGCCATCCCCGAAACACCCCTGGAGCTACTCGAAACCGAAGCGGGACTTTGGTGCGTCACCGCACCGGGCTCCGTGTACCGCTTGGACGGAGCAGGCCGGCTCGGCAAAATGGGCGAGCTCGGCGCCACCACGCACGCCATCACCACCGCAGCCGACGGCAGTACGCTGCTGGCTCGTACCGGCAATCATCGCCTAGTCAGCTTCGACCTCGTCGAACGCCGGCTGCGCGCATCCGTCGAAGACGCCACCCTCGAGCTGGACGGCTCGGTGCTGCTCGGCCACGACGGCCTCAGCCAAGCCTTCACGAGCGACGGCTTGCTGGTACGCTACGGCGCCGACGGCAGCGAGGCCCAGCGCATTCCCCTCGATCCTGGCGCACGCAAGGCGCCCGGCCCCGACGACGCCGTACTGCTGAGCGACGGCCGGCTGTTGGTCGCGCGTGTCGGGGCCGACGTGGTCGTCGTCAGCCCCAGCGGCGAAGTATCCAGCGTGCCCAGCAGTGCCTGCCCTGATCCGGTCGGGTTATATGCCGCAGGCCCGCGCGCCGTGCTGCTCGCCTGCCGCAGCGGCAACATGCTGCGTATCGAATGAAACGCTTAGTGGTAAAGCGCGGAGAACGACAAGCTTACCGAGTAACCCGAGGCTTTGCGGTCGGCGCTGCCATCCTTCTTGTTGCTGGCGTAACCGGTAAGCTGCAATAGGCCGCCCATCGAGTACTCGGGCCCCACGAAGCCCATGTAGCCAAGCCACGCGGACGCGCCGAGCCCGCCGCCCGAATAGTCCTTCACGGCGTACCTGTTCTCGAGCAGGTGACTGTCGGCCTCGGTATCGACGAGGGCCAACCCGACGGAACCGCCGAAATGCAAGCCGCGCATCGGATCGGGAAACACGTCGAGAAAAGGTCCGACCAACAAGACCCGACTGTTGGCGCCCGCTCCGGTTTCCTCGCCTTCGACCACCGTGTCGCTCTCGTTCAGGCCCTGGTACGAGAGCAAGCCGCCGAGCGCCACGCCACGCCACGGCGTCCCACCCAGCCACAGATTCAGCGCCAACCCAGGGCCCCCGACCCCGAAGTTCTTCGAACCCGACACGCTGGTGTGCCCGACGCCAACACCCGCCGCGAGCCGCAGGTAGAAACCATCGTGCACGTAATGACCGGCGCGTTGCATTGCCGGTGGAACCGGTGGCGCTGAAATGACCAGTTTGCCTTGGGGCCCAGGAGGCACCGCCCCTCGAGGCGGAGGCGGAGGCGGCAAATCGGCCGCCGGCGCCTGGGGGGCCGGTGGCGCCGCCGGGACAGAGGCGGCGGGCTCGTCCGTGGGGGGGCCGGCTTGACCAAAGGCTAGGCCGCCAAAGGCCAAATAGGAAAGAACCAGAGAACACGGGATGAGGTGGGCTGGTTTCACGGTGTGCTCGCGCCTATACTACCCCGGCACCGGGAAAACCTACCCGGCCTCGTGGAGGCTCCGTCCGCTCGATGATTTCCATTACTCCCCTCGCCGCCGACAAGGTCCGTGAAATCTCTCAGTCCGAGGGCCTCGATGGCCAGGGCCTGCGTCTGCGGGTCATTGGTGGTGGCTGCGCGGGCTTTCAATACGACCTCTATTTCGAGGATAAGCCAACGGATATGGACGAACGCTACGAGTCGCACGGGGTGCAGCTCTTCGTCGACCCGCTGAGCTATCAGTACCTGGATGGCACCGAGATCGACTACGTCGAGGGGGCTCACGGCGCTGGCTTCAAGTTCGGCAACCCGAACGTGACTGGCTCTTGTGGCTGCGGCTCGTCGTTCAAGGTCTAACGTCAGCACCGGTTGACGCGACCAACGCGTGCTACTGCCCGGACGACGGTCCGGTTCACGCTCACTGGACAAGCCGATTGTCAAAGCGTGTCCCGTCGTCCAGCCACTGTGCCCCATCGTACGAAGTTCCCGCTTAATGTTACTTCGCGGAACTTCGGTCGCCTGGACCTCGTAGGGCCCAGTGCGAGGCAAGACCTCGCGCGAGGTCGTCATGACAAGCCAGGACACGTCCTTTCAGACATACGTTCGAACCGTTCAACAGTATCCCCAGCAAACTCGCGAAGAAGAGCAAGCGCTGGTCAAAGCGTTCCGTGAAAACGGCAACGAACCTGCCCGCGATGCGTTGGTCCGCGCCCACCTTCGTCACGTCGTCGCCATCGCGCTGAAGTATCGCCGTTACGGCCTTCCGGTCGCCGACCTGGTAGCCGAAGGCAACTTCGGCGTCGTGCACGCGCTGTCGAAGTTCGACACCGATCGAGGCACGCGGTTCGTGACCTACGCGGCTTATTGGATCCGCGCGTACATCCTCAATTACATCATTCGCTCGTGGAGCTTGGTGGGCGTTGGCTCGGGGGCGTTGCGCTCGAAGACGTTTTTCAAGCTGCGTCGCGAGC
>JAYUYU010000369.1:0-5959 GCA_043752365.1 Myxococcales bacterium
CTGGTTGGCGTCGATGAACGCGCCTGACGCGCGTCCTAAGGCCAACGACGGTGCCAGTCGCTTGTTAGGACCCAGATTTTTTCACAGGAAGATCGGGAGATCGGAAGATCGAGCAGGTTGGGCGCAACGCCGAATCGGCGCTCGCGTCGCGTTGAACGGAGCAGTTACGGCTTGCGGCAATGCGGCGCGAGCGACGGCACGGCTCGGCGCCCCAAATTCAGGCCTTCCGATCTTCCGATCTTCCTGTGAAAAAATCTGGGGACTTTAGGCGCTATTCGGCTGCTGTCACAGCGTCGGTCACGACCCGAGCTCGCTACGCGGGGAAGGCGGTTTGGACGGCTTGGGTGCGGTAGTCGAAGATGCGCTCTAGTAGGCGTCGGACCAGCAGCAAGTGGGCGAGGGAACCGAGTGGACCGAGCGGTAGCTCGTAGTCGACAACGTCGCGCATTTCAGTGCCACTCGGCACCTCGCGAAACTCGTGGCGGTGGTGCCAGTAGCGGTAAGGGCCGCGCAACTGCGAGTCGACGAAGCGCTCGTTCGGCGACCATTCAGTGATTTCAGTAAGCCAGCGCAGGGGCAAACCGCCAAGGCTGATGCGATACTCGATCAATTGCCCCTGCTTCATCTCGATCGGCAGCGGCGTGAGAATTCGAAAACCGAGGAATGGCGGCGTCAAAAATTCGAGGTTTTCCGCCGCCGAAAAGAACTCGAACACGCGCGAAGTCGGCGCCGGAATCACGCAGCGGCGCTCCAGTCGATGGCGATTGACCATGGCCTCAGCATGGTGACTTTCGAAGTTAGACAGCAAGCCCCCGCACCGACGGCCCTGGCGCGCGTCCTGAAGCCAACGGCGGTTCAAGTCGCCATGCAGGCTCGAGATTTTTTCACAGGGAGATCTGGAGATGGGGAGTCGTGCGAGGTCGCAATTTTTATTTTGGAGGACCAAAACAAAAATTATCCTTCGCGCAAGCAGGAGCGGGCCATCAAGGGATGACGCGGCAGCTTCGGGGCGCCAGCGCGACCAAAAATCTGGTCTCGCAAAACTCCCGATCCCCCGATCTCCCTGTGAAATCTGGGAGACGTACGGAGCTATTCGGCTGCTGTTACAGCGTCGGTCACGGCGGTCGCGGCTTTTTCGATGGGGACGATGCTGCCGTCGGCGGCTTTGCGCCCGAGGCGGACGGTGCCTTTCGGCAGCTCGACTTCGGCTGAGCGGCGCGTTTCGTAGCTCAAGATGCGCTCCGACGTTTCGGCGATTGCCTTTTCCAGAGCGGCGTCCGTCTGCTTCGTGCTCGACAGCTGCTGTTGCTTGAGCTGCAGCAATTCGAGCCGCTTGCGATCGACGGTTTCGGCCAACGTGCGCTTCTTGCCAGCTTGGTCTTCCAAACGCTCGTGCTGCAGCAATAGCGAGTGCGCGTAGGTCTTCACGCGGATCTTGATCGAGCCGCCCGGCTTGTTCGCGTCCAGATCGTGCAGCGCTGCTGCCGGTGTCTTTGACGTCTGCAAAATGGCGTCGATCATGCCGTAGGTCGGCGCGTCGTGGCCGCACTTGAAGCTCGATAGATCCAACACGGCCACGTTCGGGTGGTGGGCGGCAAAATTCGCGGCCCACACCTTTTGTGAGCTGTTGGCCGAGTAGTTCTCGGGCCACACGTGGTTGATCGAGAGCGGCGTCGTGATCGTGCCGTTCGCCAACTCTTCCCTGAAGTATCGATCGAGGTACTCGCGATCCTTCGGGATAGAGCGAATGCTGAGGATCGGGTAGCCGAGCACCTGGAACTCGTCCGGAATGCCGTGATTCAGCCCTGGATCTGCGTGGTACGGTCGGTTGAGCACCAAAATCGCGATGCGATCTTCGGCTTCGACCGTCTCCAAGATGGCGCGGCCCTTGTCCTGCAGGTCGAGCTCGAACGCCTTCAGCGCTTCCAAGCCCTCGCGGCAGGCGTGATCGTTCTCGTCCTCGGTGATGTCGAGGCGTTGGCCAAATGTCTCGAACATGCGCTTGGCCAGCAACAGCGGCTCGGCGAACGACAGCGCCGGCGCCAGGTAGTCAATGCCGCGCTCTTTGAAGAAGTCGACCTCTTTGGTGAAGGCCGCCTTCATTACGTCCGGCGTACCGGCCACGATGGGGCACGACGTGTTGTCCTGCGTGTCAGCCACGAAGTTGTTCACGTGCGTGAGGATCGGGAAGAAGATGTAATTGAGCGGGCGCTTTCGCTCGGGCTCGTGCTTGTGGAAAAGCAGGTTGTGGATGTGCGCCTGCGCGCCCTTGCTGGGGAAGCACGGATCGATCGAGCCGTACTTGCCGCCTTCGACCCACATTTCCTCGGTCATGACGTCGCTGAACACGACGTTCGATTTGCCGAAGCCCAGCGCCTCGAAGTAAGTCCGGATGAACGGCGCGGTGGAGTAAATGTTGAGGACGCGCGGGATGCCGACGCGCAGCGACTTGCGGCGCTTAATCGCGGCTTCACTGGAGCGCTTGAACGGACGCGTGATTTCTTCGTGCTTGATGCGGAACAAGCCCTTGGTGACCACCACGTCTTTGACGGGGGTACCGGCATCCGGCAGCGCGGCCTGGTCGTACTGGTGGACGAACGCTCGCTCGGCCTCGTACATCACCAGGTTGGGGAATGACGCGGCGGTCTTCTTGCGCTCGGCCACCAACGACAGCATCGCTTCTTTGCTCTCGACGGTGCCCTTCTCGCACGAGAAGCCCGAGATGTAGCGCGCGGTGCTGCCGTCTTGACGCTTGGTGTCGATGAACGTGCGCTTGCACTCGTTCGGACAGAAGTGACACACGGTCTCTTCGTCGTTCTTGGTCATGTACTCGAGATCGAGCGTGGCCTTGATACCGATGAAGCGGGTCTTGCCCGTGCGCTTGTAACGACGCAGCGTTTCGATCGCGGCGCCGATGGCGCCGGCTTCACCGGTGTGCGGGTGCACGAACACCTGCGCGCCCGGTACGCGCTGCTTGATGTAGTCGACCTGCGCTTTGACCGCGGCTAGGTTGTACTGCGTTCCGCCTTGCAGCACGAATTTGGTGCCCAGCGACGCCAGACGCGGAATCTGCACCACGTACTGCCACACGTTCTTGGGCAGCACTTGCGCCAGGCCCGCCAGCAGCTCTTCCTTCTGGTAGCCCTCTTTTTGGAAGTTCACGCGGTCGGAGTCGAGGAACACCGCGCAGCCGTAGGAGAACTTGGGCGCCAGCTCGGCCTTGAACGCGTGCTCGGCGTACTCGGTCACGGGGATGCCGAACTGATCGGCCATGGCTTGCAGGAGCATGCCGTTACCGGCGCTGCATGAGTTGGACAGCTTGAAGTTCTGGATGTCGCCGTTCTTCATGAACAAGACCTTGATGTCTTGCCCGCCGATGTCGCAAATGACGTCGATGTCGCCGAAGAAGTGCACGGCGCTCATCATGTGCGCCACCGTTTCGACGATGTTCACGTCGCTGAGCACGCACTCGTCCAGTACGTCTGCCGCGTAACCGGTGGCGCCGAAGCCCAAGATTTCGAGCGTCGCGCCTTGGCTCTCGACGTCGTCTTGAATCTTGGCCAGCAGCTCCTTGGTGTCCTGTATCGGGTTGCCCTTGGACAGCTGGTACGCTTTGAGCAGAATCTCGCCGTCTTCGCCGAGCACCACGGCTTTGGACGAGGTCGAGCCGCCGTCCATGCCGATCACACCGCGCACGACCTGGCCCGGCTCGAGCTTGGCTTTATGGAACTTGGGGATCGAGTACGCCTCGATGAACTGAGCCGTCTCTTGCTCGGCGGCGGAAAGTGGCGGACCGGCTTGCTCACCCAGTCGCGCGCGGCGGCCGTTGAGGATGAAGTCGCGCAGCGCGTCGGTACCCTTGAAAAAGCACTCGGTACCGCCGTCGGCGATGCCGTAGATGGCCGCGCCGAACGCCGCGTACAAATCGGCGTTTTTGGGTACGAAGATCAGCTCTTCGATCGGCACGTCTTTCGGGTAGTCGAAGCCGCGGTCCCTCCACGTTTGCGGAATGCGCAAGCGCCAGCACTCTTGCAAGAAGGGCAGGTAAGTGTTCGGTCCGCCGAGCAGCAACACCTTGGGCTTGAGCGTGTTGCCACGCGTCAGCACGCTCAGATTTTGCAGCACGATCGCGTCGGCGAGGGAGTTGAGCACCTCGTCCTTCGGGATGCCGGTCTTCACCAGATTGACGATGTCGGTTTCGGCGAAAACGCCGCACTTTGCCGCAACGTGGTGCAGCTTTTCATCGCTGAAATGCAGCGAGGTCGCAAAGCCCGGCTCGGCGCCGACCTTGATCATACACTTGTCGATGGTGGCGCCGGTACCGGACGCGCACTTGTCGTTCATGCTCGTGGAGGCAGTTTTGGCGCCAGTGTTGGCGTCTTGCCGGAACATGATGATCTTGGCATCTTGTCCGCCGAGCTCGATGACGGAGAGCACGTCGGGGTGCTTGTTCTCGACCGCCAGCGTGACCGCGTTCACTTCTTGAACGAACTTCGCGCCCGTCGGTTTCTCGAGCGGTCCGGAGCCAGAGCCCGTGACGAACATGCGGAACCGGTCCGCCGGATGGGCGGGGAAGGCCTTGATGATGGCCTCGAGCAGCTCGAGCACCTTCTCGGGCTGCTTGGTGTGATGCCGCTGGTAGTCAGACCAGAGGATCTCTTTGCTGTCCGGGTCGATGACAACGGCTTTGACCGTCGTCGAACCCACGTCCATGCCGATAACCAGACCGTCCGTCATGCTCATTGGATCCCGGGAAAGCGGGGCCCCAAAAATGGGACCCGTGGACTGACACCGGCGTCAGTCTGCCTTCACCCGGCCGCCAGAATCAAGCCTTTTGGCCATTTTTCCGCGGTGACATGAGCGTCAGTCTGCAAATCCGCCACGGATTTAGCGGAAGGGGCGAGCGGGTGCCGCCCCGGCAGGTCACGGGCAACCCCAAGTGTTGACCTGAATGCCCCAAATATTGACGGACGCGGGCTTGAACGCGGGGGTCGTGTGAAACCCGTAGGGGCCATCGAGATTCAGGCGGACACGGGTCCAAGCGTTCTTGACGACGTGACTGGTCACGCGCATGGCCGGCTCGCCGCTCTTGTCGTTGGCGTAGCCGTTGGCGCCGTACACGTACATCCAAACGGTTGCACACTCCCCCACGGTACCGGTCTCCGTCATCTTGACGTCCGCCGTGAGCTCATAGCCCGCGAGGTCGGCGGCCGGGTCGAATGCGCCAGAGAAATCGGCTTGCTGGGTCGCGACCGAGAACGGGATCGTCACCTTGGCCGCGCCTCCCGTTTTGCCCATGCTGGGCTCGAAGGTCAGCGTGGTGGCGTCGAAAATGACTGGGCCGCCGCTACCGCCGACGTTGGGGCTGAAGCCCGGGCTGTGAATCACCAACGGGGCGACCTCCGTGTCGAAGGTCAGCAAGAAATCCGGTAAAGGACCGGTCGGACCTTCGCCGCCCGCACCAGCGGCGCCGCCCGCACCGCCCACTGCGGCTGGCGTGGTGCCCGGCGCGCCAGCGTCGCTCGGCGCGCCGCCGACACCGCCTCCGCCTTCTCCGCCCGCGCCGCCTTCGTTAGCGGACCTGGGTTGGAGTCGGACGTTATCGATCAGAAACACCGTCGGAACGATGACCGGAGGAGTGCCGCCGGTACCGGCCGTGGTTCCGCCAGCCCCGCCACCGGTGGTCACTCCACCCGCGCCGCCGCCCGCTGTTCCGCCGCTACCCGCGGCGGGCGTTCCAGCCGTGGTGGACGAACCGGCGGTCGCGCCACCCTTTGCCATGCCGCCGTTGCTGGAGCCAGCAGCGCCGTGGCCGGGGGCCGCCGGATCATCGGAACAGCCAGCGAACATCACCGCCGCAGCCAGACTGGAAACAGCGAACAACCCTACTGATCGTTTCATGAGCAACCTTCGAAGGTGAGCAACAACGCAGCCGCCAACCCTTCAGCGACATGCCTAC
>JAYUYU010000370.1:0-2244 GCA_043752365.1 Myxococcales bacterium
CGCTAGCGCCGCCTCGCGCATGGCCATGGCGTAGCGGGTGACGGAATCCATCACCAACAGCACGCTCTTGCCGTGGCTGCGAAAGTATTCGGCAATGGCCGTCGCCGACTCGGCGCCGCGCGCGCGCACCAGCGGGGGCATGTCGCTGGTCGCGGCCACCACGACGCTCTTGGCCAGGCCTTCGGGACCGAGCGAACTGCGGATGAAGTCGTTGAGCTCGCGACCGCGCTCGCCGATCAGCCCGACCACGTTCACGTCGGCCTTCGACGTGCGGCAGATCATGCCGAGCAGCGTGCTCTTGCCTACACCGGCGCCGGCGAAGATGCCCATGCGCTGCCCGACCCCGAGCGGCAGCATGGCGTCGATCACCCGCACACCGGTCGACAGCTGTCGGTCGATGGGGCGGCGCGCGAAGGCGGGCGGGGGCGCGGCATTCACCGGGCAGATGCGGTCAGCCTCAATCGCCGGGCCACCGTCGAGGGGCCGGCCAAACGAATCCACGACCCGTCCCAGCAAACCGAAGGATGCCGGCACGGTGGCGCCGCGGTTCAGCCGCACCGCGCGAGCACCGGGCCGAATACCGACGAGCGGGCCAAGCGGCGTCGTGAGCAGGCGGCCGCCGCGAAACCCGACCACCTCGACTTCGAGCTGAGAGCCGGAGGTCTCGCGAACGCTGAGCGTGTCTCCGACCGCGGCGTTGATGCCGCCCACCTCGACGATCAAACCTACAACGTCGGACACGACCCCCTCAGGCGTGTGGACGGCTGCGGTGCGACAACGCTCAATAAGCCGGTCGAGCACTGCGCCGACTGTTGCAAGCACTAGGCCGTGGGGAGTTGTGAGTCGTGAGGATTGAGGATTGAGTGCGAGAGGGCAAAGCCGCCCGAGTCGTCCTCGAAGTCCCGAATTGCGACGGCTCGAAGAGTTGTGAGGATTGAGGATTGAGGATTGAGTGCGAGAGGGCAAAGCCCCCCTAGAATCCCGAATTGCGACGGAGACGCGCGGGCGCCAGCCCGCACCGCTACTCACTACTCAATCCTCACCACTCACAACTCACTCGGCTGGCTGCGAATCGGGCCGAAGCGCATGAAGCAAAGTAGCCAAACGCGTCTCAACGGACTCATCCACTTGGCCTAGCTCCGTCTCGACCAGGCAGGCGTGCTCGGGGAGCTGCGCTTCGACGCGCACTTCGGCGCGGCCACCGCGATCGAGCAGCCGCTGTTCCAGGCTTGCGCGTTGCGCTTCGAAGCCTTGTCCCAGCCGAATCACCACGCGGTCGTGCTTGCCCAGCGCCTCCAGCCCTTCACGGACCAAGTCGCACACCAGCTCCGGGTGTAGGCTGATTTCGCGCGCGATGACTCGGCGAGCGATCACAGCGGCAAGCTCCGCCAACTGGCTGGCAGTCTGCTCGAAGACCCGTTGACGCTCGTGGATGAGCAGCTCGACTGCTTCTTCGAAAGCGTGCGTAAGCTCAGGATCGACGACGGCCACGGGAGCTGCCGTGATCGGCCCTGGCTCCGAAGCCGCAAACGCGTCGGGCGGCGGCATTGTCGGCTGCCGGGGCCCCGCGGCCTCCGAAGGCGGTCGTACCGATCGCCGCTCCTGTTGCGGCATTTCGCCCAATTCTTGGCGAACGGCGTCCACGAACTCCGAAGGCAGGCGCGGCGCCTTCAGCGACGGGGCGTCGCGACGCGCGCGCTGCGACGACGGCAACCAGCTCGGCTGGCGGCGCGCTGTCGCGGGCACCTGAGCAAACTTCGCGCGGCGGGGTGATTCGGGCATGGGGTCGGCGTCAAACCATCGCATTGGCATTGTTCTCGAGTGAAATCGTGCCCTCGGCGTCGAGCCGGAGCGCTACTTCCACGATCTCGCGCTGCGCGGCTTCAACGTCGGAAAGCCGCACGCCGCCCATAATTTCCATGTCCTCTTTGATGCGCTCGGCAGCGCGCTTGGACATGCTGGCAAAGATGTGAGTCTTCAGCACTTCCGAGGCCGTTTTCATGGCCATCGTGAGACGTTCGACAGGGACGGACTCGAGCAGCGAGCGCAGCGCGCGCGCGTCCAAGGCGTTCAAATCCTCGAACGTGTACATAGCCTTGCGAATCTCGCCCGCGAGCTCGGAGTTGCCTTCTTCGATGCTGCCCAGCAACTGCTCGCCGGTTTCGCGTCCCAACCGCCGCACGAGCGCTGCCGAGCGGGCGATGCCGTTGACTTCCATCACCCCGCCGGACTGCGTCACCGGCA
>JAYUYU010000371.1:0-14272 GCA_043752365.1 Myxococcales bacterium
AGTAGTTCGTAGCATGGGGACACCCTACTTTCTCGGCACAGGCTAACTCGGGGCGCCGGCAAGCGTCAGCCCGAGTTTCGACGGGCTGAACGAAAGCAGTCGCTTACCGCCCTATTTGCCGAGGAGCTTTGCATGCTCAGCGGCCAATTCCAGATAGTGCAGCGCGCCGCGCCGCCCTTCAAGGCGCTCGTGGGCGTTCAGCTCGCGCACTACGCGGCCTGGTTGCCCGCGCACCATGCTGTACGGGGGTACCACCATGCGCGGTGGCACCACGCTGCCGGCGGCCACCAGCGACTCGCTGCCAATCACCGCGTTATCGAGCAGAATCGAGCCCATACCGACCAGCGCGCCGTCATGCACGGTAGCCCCGTGCACGATCGCGTTGTGACCCACCGTCACCTCGTCGCCGATGATGGCATGCGATAAGTCGCTCGTCATGTGCAGGCAACTGCCGTCTTGCACGTTGCTGCGGGCGCCAACGCGAATCATGCCTACGTCGGCGCGCAGAACGCAGTTGTACCAAATGCTCGCCTGCTCACCGATTTCGACGTCACCAATGATGATCACGCCGTCGGCGATGAACGCCGACGCTGCGATCTTGGGCAGCTTGCCCTTGAAGGGTCGGACGATCACGGCACTACCGGCAAAGCGCGCGGCGCCTTGCTCGGGCGCGGTAATGGCGGCCGCGGCTGGGCAGCCAGCGCCGAGACGCCCGGCAGCTCGCCCAGCAGCGAGTTCTTGTACGAGCCGGTGATCGAGACCTCGCGCAGCTGGCCAACTAGCTCGTCCGGCCCGGCCGCGTGCACTATTTCACTCCGCTCGGTGCGGCCGCGCAGCGCGCCAGTCTTGCCGCGCCCCTCGAACAGCACACTTTGCTTCGTGCCGACTTGCTCGCTCAACAGCGCCGTGCGCATGCCGTCGCCCAGCTGGATCAGGCGCGCCAAACGCTCGACCTTTTCGGCCTCGCTGATGTCGTCGCCCAGGTTGACGGCGGGCGTGTAAGGGCGCTCCGAGTACTTGAAGCCATAGATCAGCGAAAAACCGACGCGGCGCACCAGTGCCAGCGATTGTTCGAAGTCCTCCGCGGTTTCGCCGGGAAAGCCCACGATCATGTCCGTGGCCAGCGTGAGGCCCGGCACTGCCACGCGCAGGGCTGCCACGCGCTCTTCATACTCCGCCGCCGAATAGCGCCGCAGCATGCGCCGCAGCACGCGATCGCTGCCGGCCTGCACGGGCAAGTGGACGTGGCGGGCCAGCACCTTCAAATCTTGGTGCGCGCGGATCAACGACACAGTCAGGTGGCGTGGGTGTGGGCTCGTGTAGCGGAGGCGTAGCAAGTCGGGAACCTGCGCCGAGATGGCGCGAAGTAGCGCCGCAAACTCGCTCTCGTCTTCACGCGCGCGCAAGCCGCGCGTGTGCTGCCACGGGGCTTCACCGGCGCCGGGCGCCTGCGCTAGCTCGCTCAGCGGATCAGTGTAGCTGTTGACGGTTTGACCGAGCAGCGTGACTTCACGCGCACCGGCGCTCACCAGCCGCTGCACTTCGTCGATGATTTCACGCGCCGGGCGGTAGCGCTCCGGACCGCGAGTGTGCGGCACGATGCAGTAGGTGCAGCGCTCGTTGCAGCCCTTCATGACGGTGACGAAGGCGCTCACGGGGGTCCGCCCCGGCTCGGCCGCCGCCGCCAGGAAGTGCGGCGCTGCCAGGTCGAACTCGGTCCGCACCACCGCCCCGGCGCTGCTTTCGGCCTCCAGCAGCAGGCGCGGAAGCTCCGGAATGTTGTCGGGCCCGAGCAATAAATCGATGTCGGGCATGCGCTTCAGCAGCCCTGCCCCCTCCTGTTGGGCCACGCAGCCGGCCACCGCGATGGTCAGATCCGGCCGCTGGCGCTTCAACAGTGCGATGCGGCCGACCTCGCTACGCAGCTTTTGCTCGGCCTTTTCGCGGATGCTGCAGGTGTTGAGCAGGACCAAATCCGAGTCGTCCAGCCCCTGGGCTTCGGTGTGCCCCGCGGCGCGCAGCACCTCGCCGATCCGCTCGGAATCGTGCGAGTTCATCTGGCAACCGAAGGTAATGACCGTAAAGCGAGCCATGGCGGAGCCGGCCGACCGTAGCATTTCCAGACGTTGACGGAGGCCCCGGACTCCGTTTTGATTCCGTCCGCATGCACGAGGATTTTTCCGACCTGGTCTCGATGTGGGAGCGAATCACCACCCGCTATGCCGAACGCCCGCTGTTCGGTGAAAAGCGCGCTTCCGGTTGGGTCTGGAAGTCGTACGCGGAGGTAGCAGAGCACGTTCACGCCTTCCGGGCGGCGTTGGCGGAGCTCGGCGTCGGGCGAGGCGACCGGGTGGCTTTGATTTCCGACAACCGCCTGGAGTGGGCGGTGGTGGTGCACGCCACGCTGGGGCTGGGCGCGGCCTACGTGCCCATGTACGAGTCGCAGACGCCAGAAGACTGGAGCTTCATTCTGCGCGACTCGGGCGCCAAGGTCGTGTTCGGCGCCAAGCGCGAGATCGTGACGGCCCTCGACGAAGCCAAGGCCGGCCTCCCGACGCTGAGCCACGTGTGCGGGTTCGATCTCGACCCGAGTGATCCGCGAAGCTTTGCCAGCATGTTGGCCAGCGGCCGAGCGGCGGCAAAGCTTCCGACCGCCAAGCTGTCGCCGGAGGAGCCTGCCGGTTTCGTTTACACCTCCGGCACGACCGGCGAGCCCAAGGGCGTGGTGCTGACTCACGCCAACTTCTGCGCCAACATCAACGCGCTGACGCCGCTGTTTCCGCTAACGTCGGAAGATCGCTCGCTGGCCTTCTTGCCGTGGGCGCACGCTTTCGGTCAAACCGCTGAATTTTATATGTTGCCGGCGCTCGGCTGCGCGGTAGCGCTGAACGACGAGGTGCCCAAGCTGGTCAGCAACCTGCCTGACGTAAAGCCGACGGTTTTGATCGCGGTGCCCCGCATTTTCAATCGCATTTACGACGGCGTAAACCAGCAAATGCGCGATAAGCCCAAGCCGATTCAGGCGCTTTTCCACGCGGGTATTCGGGCGGCCACGCGCCGTTCACGCGGCACCGAGCTGAGCTTCGTCGAGTCGATGACGCTGAAGCTCGCCGACAAGCTGATCTTCAAAAAGGTGCGCGGGCGTTTCGGCGGGCGGCTGAAGCTGGTGGTGAGCGGCAGCGCCGCGCTGAGCAAGGAAGTCGCCGAGTTCATCGACGCGCTCGGTATCAACGTTTACGAAGGTTACGGCCTGACGGAGACCGCGCCCGTGGTGTCCGTGAACACGCCCGAGCACCGCAGAATCGGTACCGTCGGCAAGGTGCTGCCCAACGTACGCGTCGTCATCGACCACCAAATCACGGCCGACGCCAAGAACGGCGAAATTATCGTGTATGGCGCGAACGTGATGCGCGGCTATCACAACCAACCCGAAGAAGACGCCAAGATTTTCACCGCCGATCGCGGCTTGCGCACTGGCGACATGGGCTTCGTCGACGAGGACGGCTACCTCCACATTACCGGTCGCATCAAGGAGCAGTACAAGCTCGAGAACGGCAAATACGTCGTCCCCTCTCCGCTCGAGGAAGATTTGAAGCTGTCGCCGTACATCGGTAACGTCATGCTGCACGGCGCTAACAAGCCGCACAACGTGGCGCTGGTGGTGCTCAACCAGGTCAATCTCGCCAAGTGGGCAGAGCGCGAGGGCGTCACGCTGGGCGACCCGACCGGGAACCCGCGCGTGAAAGACCTCATTCGTGCGGAGCTCGAAACGCACAGCAAAGGTTTTCGCGGCTACGAGCGGCCCCGTGGCTTTGCGCTGTTGACCGAGGATTTCACGGTCGAAAACGGCATGCTTACGCCGAAAATGAGCGTGCGCCGTAACCAAGTACTGAAGAACTACCAAGCCACGCTCGACAAGCTCTACACCTAACGGACGCGCCAATGCGAGCGCCCGCTCACGCTCAACTTCGAGCGGCATCCAACACTTCACGCACGCGGCTAGAGAGATCGTAAACCGAGTACGGCTTGGCCAGAAAGAGGCCTCGCGCTCGGCTACGCCTCCGTAAGGCGAGGCATCCTCGGAATAGCCGGACGTAAACAGAACTCGGACGCCCGGCCTGGTAGACACGACGCGTTCTGCCAGAGCGGCTCGGCTAGTGTGAGGCCGTCAAGCGTTGCGAGGAGCGTATGGGCGTCACGGGCAAGGGCATCAATGAGCGATTCTCGAGCGGCCTCGTCATCCCAAGCGCAGGCCGGCTTGCCTGCGCTTGGGATGTCATCGTCTCGCTTGAGGACAGAGCGAAGCTGCGAAGCCAGCTCCTCGTCGGCGACCTTGAGCAGCGCCCGTATCGCAGACCGAATCAGGGTCACGGTGTCTTGGGTCGCGACTGCGTCGTAGAGCGCGGTCGAATCGAGCACACGCTGGCGGCCGACAAGTCCAGCTTGTTTCGCGACTTCCAGCACTGCATCGAAAACCCGATTGGGCCGCGCCGACGCTCGCAGCCGCGCGCGCATATCGACCAGAACCGTATGCACGAAGCCCGGAAAGTCGAACTCCAGCCCCCCGGCTGCGTACCTCCACCGCCGGTCGAAAGCGAACCGGCCGACCGCGTCTCGATCGCTGAGTCCTGCCAGCCGCTGCAGCACCATCACCACCGCCACAATCCGTGGCCGCACCGAGCGACGACCCACGTGGGTAATCAGGTCCGCAAAAAGCTCGCGCGTAGGTCAGATAAGCGACCTCTCCCGCAGCGCTCCCGTCGGCTTGGTGCCCTCCCTGGGTCGTCAACGTGCTCTACGTGCACGCCTTCGGTGGTGTCGCGATTCGCGTTTTGCCTCGGGCTTCGCTAATCCTAGGTCTCGGAGCAGGACTGCGCCGTGGGTTCGAGGGGGGGGCTGCATGGGCTCCGAGGCCGACGGTGCGCTTTCGCCACCCTGACGGTGCCGGCCGATGGTCTCGCTTTCGCTTCCCCCGCTTCCCCCGCTTTCGCCGAAGAGCCGATTTGTTGAACCTTTCGGGCCAGACCGCGGCAGTCATGCATGTACCGCCCGGGTGACTTGCGTCGATGAATTGCTGTATTGGCCTAAAGATGCCGTTTCTCTGGCCCAATGCACCCAGCTCGGGCGGGGTCGCGGCAGCTCCATTCCCTTGCTTCCCAGTCTTGGTCGCGGCGAACCACCGACCGTCAGAGCGGATCTCCGCGCCGGTCCTTCGGCTGACGCCGAACGAAGGCGCGGGCGGCGGTTCGCACCGGAGTTCGATCGTCGACGACCTGTACCGCAAACATGCGCGCTATTTGGCGGGGGTGGTGTTCCGGATCCTCGGGAACAGCGAAGACGCGGATGACGTCTTGCAGGAGGTGTTCTGCGTCGCGATGCAGAAACTAGACGAGCTAACGCGAGTCGACGAGCTGCGAAGCTGGCTGGCAACCGTCGCGGTGCGTGCAGCAGGCAAGCGCTTGCGGAGGCGTAAGCTTCTGCGCGCGCTCGGCTTCCAAGATGAGCCTGATTACGACAACGTCGCGAGCCGCAATGCAGCGTTCGAGGACCGGGTCGAGCTCAATCGCTTGTACCGCGCCCTCGATCGCCTGCCCGTTCGACGGCGTTTGGCATGGGCCACGCGTTACCTCGAGAACGAGCCGATGGACGAAGTGGCGCGGCGTTGCGGCAGCTCGATGTCGACGGCCCAACGCGACGTCAGCCTGGCGCACGCCCTGCTCGCCAAGGAGCTCGGCTATGATGGATGAGCTGGAGCGCCGCGTCGGCGACGTGAGGCCGGCGCGGGCCGAGCCCGAGTGGTCCGAGGGCCACGAGCAGGCGCTACGGACCGCAGTGGAGCGGAGTTTGTCCGAAAAGCGTGCGCGCCGCGCCCCGATGGCGTTCGCGGCGGTTGCGGTTGCGGTCGCGGCCGCGGCCGCCCTGCCTCTTTGGCTCGCGTCGGGGGAGCAACGCGGCCCGTGGGTCCCGGCCGCCGCGGCGGCCAGCGCCGCGGCGGCGGCAGCAGCGCCCAACCCTGCCGTATTGTTCACTGATGGTTCGCGCGCGGAGGCGATTTCCAGTGACATGCGGGTGGAGGCGGTGGTGCAAGGCTCCGGGCGGATCGAAGCGCGTCTGCTGGCCGGCGCCGCTCGTTTCGACGTGGTGCGAGACCCGTCGCGCGAGTTCATCGTACACGCTGGCAACGTCAACGTAAGCGTGCTCGGAACCGTGTTCACGGTGGCGAACGAGGGTGCACGAGTGCACGTGGCCGTGATGGACGGGAGGGTCCACGTCGATTGGGGCTCAGGATCGACCACGCTGCTGCAGGACGGCCAAGGCGTCTTCCCGCCGAGCCCCGAAACAGCCGGCGAACATGCTGTGGCCGAAGCCGCCGCTGACACGAGGCCATCGCACGCCAACTCGGCAAAGCAGCGCTGGGTTGAGCTGGCAAAGGCTGGAGATTTCAAGTCGGCTTACACTAGGCTGGCCGAAGCGGGCTCGGCAGGGGTTGCGGACGTTCCGGAAGTGTTGTTGCTAGCGGCGGACGTTTCCCGGCGCGCCGGGCATATCGACCAGGCGGCCCGACACCTCGAACGATTGTTGGCCCGCTATCCGCGGGATACTCGAGCGGGGGTGGCGGCATTTACCTTGGGCCGGATTCGGCTACAGCTGGGCAAGCCTGCCGCCGCCGGTTCCGCATTCGAGCAGGTCGCGAGCTCGGGTGGCGCGTTGGCCGAAGACGCGATGTATCGTGCAGTTATGGCCTTTCGACAGGCAGGAGATCCAGCGAAGGCGGCGCGCGTGCAGGCGCGCTACCTAGCGACGTACCCCGCAGGGCGCTACGCCGATGTACTCCAAGAGCAGCCGTGAGCGCCGCGCGGACATCCCTGTTTGGCTTGGTATCGCTAAGCCTGCTCACCAGCCTGCACGCTCTCGCAGCTGAGCCTTCGGACCCGAGGCAAGCGTTGAGTCTGTGGCTCGACGCTTGCTTGGCTCAGCATCGCGCGTCGATTGAGCAGGTGTTGAGCCTCGAGCTTCGTCGACCGGTTTCGGCTCCGCTGAATTCGCCACTCGGATTGGCGGAGAAGGTAGCTATCGAGTGTAGCGCTGCAACACTGACCTTGACTTACGTCAGCGACATCACGCAGCGCAAGCGATCGCTCGACGCACGAAGCATTTCGGACAAAGCGCTGGCGCGAACGGTGGCTTTGGCGGTGGTGGAGCTGATCGAGGCGCCCGAAAGCACCCAGCCGCGCACCGCCGAACCCGTGTCACCTACGCACGTTCGCGAAGTCGCTAAAGTCGGGCATGCTCGCCTCCGGCGCTCCGTTCATTCCCCAACCGTAAGACTAGAAGTGCCGACACCGTCCACCCGCTCGACCACGATTGCGCGGGCCTCCCTGCTTGGCACCGCGCGTATCTTCCCTGCCACCTCGGACCTCACCTTGGGTGTGCGTCTGCGCTCGCGCTTCGTTGCTCGCCAACGCAGCGCGTTGCTGCTGGGGTTCGGAGGCGAAAGCGGCAGCGCCGCTCGCCCGCCCGGCAACGTGTCGGTAGCTGCGGCCTACGCCGAGCTGGGCTTTGGTTACGATGTGTGGAGACCGGGCGTGTTCACGCTAGCGGTCGAAGCACTGGGCGAAGCTGGCTACGTCGTGCTGAAAGGGCAGCCGCGCGCCGTAGCGGACATCGACGGCGAACAGCTCAGGGGTGCCTGGAGCGACTTGCAACTCTCGATCGCGCCGCGTTTTCGCTTGGTCGCGGGGTTGGACCTGACGTCGCGCGCAGGTCTTGGCATCATGCTGCTGACCCCGTCAGCCACTTTCGATTCCAAGCAGCTCAACGTGTGGCACGGCGTCAGCGCCTCGGTCGATCTCGGGCTGGCCCTTTCGCTTTGAACGCCCACACTCCCGCATGAAGTTCGCTTCTAATTTTTTCTACTTCGTTCCGCTGGCGCTGGCGTGCACCTCGTCGAGGGGTGACGTGTTCACGAGCCACGCGGCCAGCGACGGTGGCACGATCGTGGCCAGGGGAGGCGCCGCTAGCACCGACGATGGCGGCGCCGCGGGCCGCGGAGCAGAAGCGGGCACCCTGGCGGCAGGCACCGGCGGCGCTGACTGCTCTGCGGCCATCTACTGTACGGGCTTCGAAACGTCATCGGACTCGCTCTTTCAATTCGGCACGGGTACGGCCGAGCTCGTGACGTCCCCGATTCGTAGCGGCAGCTCGGCGCTGCGCGTCTCGGTAACGGGCGCCGACGAGTTTGCGGTCTTGGACGTGCCGCTGACGGGGCTCAGTCACGTCGGTGTGCGACTGTGGGTGATGCTCGACGCGAACGTCGCTGACCTCGAAGAATCCGAGGTTCACGTGCTGGCTACGCTGCGCCCGGCGCCCGAGCTGGGAGCGGGTGGGGCCAACAAGGTGTCGATCGATCTAGACGCGGGCTATCAACTGACTCTGGTGGAGACCATCACCCCGGCCAAGAAACACAGCAATTCTCCCCTAACGCCTGGAGACTGGCACTGCCTTCAGCTCGAGATCAGCGGTGCTGCGGGTATGGAGCAGGCGACCTTCGACATGCACGGCAGCCAACGAGCCCGCACCATGGCAAGCCCCAGCGTCGTCTTGCCCGGGGGCTTCCAGTTGCTGTCCATCGGTATCGAGTCAGCCCCCACCGGTTCAACGCCGTTGGTGTTGTACTACGACGACATCGTGGTCGGCGAAACGGCTGCCCCGTGCAACGATTAGCAGGGCCTGCGAGACCCCTCTCGTGTTCAACCATAGAGAGCCGAGAGCGGTCCGGATACTCCAGTGGCGCCGACGGTCTTCACGTCGGTGAGACCCATGTACTGAATGAGCGAGACGAGCAAGCGTGCGTTGTCTCGGCCGGCTTCCTTGTAGTCTTCGTCTGATTTGCCCTTCAGGTAGCGGCCAGTCTTGAAGGTGCCCTGCCCATTGCCGAAAAGCAGCGCTGGCACCGACTTGGTGATGTGTGCGTCACCGTTGCCTTCGCTGCCGCCCAGCTCCGACAGCCAGAGCACCATCGTCGAATCGAGCAGCGGTTTGCCGAGGGCGTCGTTGGTGGTCTTGAGCTTGTCGAGTAGGCCAGCCACTTGTTCTGCGTAGGCCATGGTGAAGATGCGCAGCGCGTCCGTCTTTGCCGACGATTCGCCCTGGTGGGTCCAGGGGTGGTGGGCCGGGCCGGAGTCGCCGGAATCGGCCTGCGGCGAGCTCGGGACGCCGTACTTGTCGGGCAGCTGGTTGCGCGCGGCCGGCCCCCCAATCTGAAAGGCAATCACGTGCGATAGCTCGCACGCCAAGGTTGTGGCCATGAGATCGTTGAAGGCCGAGGTCTGAGCGTCGCGGTTCTCCGTATTGACCCAGTCCATGTCCGGCGGAGAGTCTGGGCGCCTACAGTCGCCGCCGACGACCATCGTACGGGTCAAGTTCTTTTCCATCGAGCGCAGCGTGGTGCAATGGTCGTCCAATAGTCGAACGCCCTCGGCGCCGATCGCGCCTTGCAGTGACTGACAGTCGTCGATCACGAAGTCGAGCACACTCTTGTCACGCGCCAGGAGCGCAGCGGCGCGAGCTTGGCTCTGTGGGTCGGCCGCTGGCGCCATGAAGCTCGCAAACAGTTGCTGCCAAGCTTTCTGTGCGTCGGTCTCAGGCGTAATGGTGCGCCCTGGGCCGGCACAGAAAGCGTCGCCCGTGCCGCCCGCGTCGCTGTTCGACACGGTGCCCCAGACCAGCGAGCGGGCGACGCCGGCGCGCCCCTCTTGTTCCAGACGCTTGCCGATCACCTGGTCGATCGTCTCACCGTTGTTGGCGTACGGATCGCCCCCGGCTCCGGCGCCGTAGCCGCTGTAGGTTTGGCCACCGAGTTCGTGCCCGCCCTCGGCGTCGACGGTGTCAGCGCCCGTGCAAGCGGTGTGAGACATGAAGATGCCATCAGCTTTGTGACGCTCGAGCGGCTTCCACCAGTCATGAAGCGTGAAGGCCGTCTCAGTACCGGATGCAGGCCCGCTAACCTCCATCGGCCCGTTAGGTGAATACAACAAGATCACGCGGCGAGGCGACGCGGGATCTGCCGCCGAAACTTCCAGTTGGCGAATCACAGGCGCGAGCAGCGCCATCAGCGCGGTGTTGCGCAGCAAGTTACGACGGCTCAGCAAGCGATGAATCGATGATTTCATTGGGTTTACCTGCTCACTCAGCGGCGACTACGTTCAAAAATTCGGGGGAGCCGACGATGCTGCGCATGATCGCTGGCACGTTGCCGCCGCTCTTCTGGACTAACTGGTCTAACTCTGCGACCGCGGTGGCATCGGCTCCCACCAGCCCCCTCCCAAGCGACCACTCGAGCGCCGTTTGCGCGAAGCAGCCCTGCACCTGCGGACGGGCAGCGGCATCACGCGCCAGGTCGGCTGGGGTTTGGAATGCCAACTCGTCGCCCATGGCTGTCGCCACCTTGCCCGACAAGTCCCACGGCTTACTGGACGGATCCTTGTCCACCCAACGGCCCAGCGGATCGAAGGCGATAAATGAGAAGCCCAGCGGAGCGAACTGCGCGTGGCAGCCGTTGCAAACCGGGCTCGCCGAGACGCGATACTCGAGGCTCTCGCGCATGCTCAGCCCGGCCGGCGCGTCTTTTTTGGCCATGGCGGCGGCTCCTGCCGGCGGCGGCGCCACCTTTTCGCACAGCAGCGCCTCCTTCAGGAAGAACCCGAGCTGAAACGGCGACGCGCCGTTCTCTTTGCTGTGTGACGCGATGACCTGCGGATGCATGAGCAGGCCGATGCGCTCGAAGTCCGCCTGGTCGCCCGTCGCGACCCCGCTAGCGCTCGACGCTTTCGAGATTTGTTGCAGCGCCGGGTCCGCGAGAAACTCCGTGCCGGTTAGCAGATGCCCCACCGTCGGCTCGGGGCCAGCCAGAACGGACGCGATGAACGAATCAGCTCCGGCGCGAATTTCGGATGCGAAACCAGCGCTAAGGCCCTTCAAGTAGGCCGCCGACTTTTGGCTCACCTTAGATTCGTTGGCGCCCAGCCATTCCAGAACGAACACGCCTAGCGCGCGCTGGCCAGCTGGCGTTTGCAGCAAGCGGTCGAATTGCTTGGTGCGCTCCGCGCCATCGGCGAGTCGCCCGGTGCGTGCCGCATCCAGCAGCTCCGCGTCGGGGGGCTGGAGACTCGAGAAGAAGCTCAGCTTCGACGCCAGCTCCTGGCCGTCCAGCGCGCGCTTGCCCGGGCTGCCGGCAATGGGCGCCCCCAGCTCGGTGCGATACAGAAATGACGGCGCGAAGAACACCGCCGTGAGGGCTGCCTCCATCGCAGCGCGATCAGCGTCGCTGCTGCCGTCGGCCACCGACAAAATGTCGCGAAAGCGCTGAGCCTCTTGGCTGCGAGGTGGTCGTCGAAGGACACGCTCGGAAAAGTTTTGCATCCAGCCGACCAGACAATCACGCTGAGCCGGCCCGGTTTGGCTGCAAGCGGCTTGCGTCAGCATCAATGGCGCCACTTTCCCCGCAAACCCTTTGACCACCGGGAACAACTTGCCAAGCTCGGTCGAAATGAACGCCATGCCTGACGTCCTGAGCGGGTGGTGACCACGGCGCTGCTCTTCGGGCAAGTCTGCCCGTGCAACCGACTGACCCGTTAGACTTTGCATCGCATTGAGCAGCTCATCGCGGCTCAAGCGCCGCAGCGCCGAGGCATGACCATCGAGCGAGACGGGCCACGACGCCTGAACCGAGGCCGGGCCCATCCCGCCAACCGTGGACCCAGCTCCGCCACTCGGACCCAACGCGCCCGAGGTCCCCAAGACTTCGCCGGTGCAAGCGCTAGCCAAGATTGCCAGCGTGAGTAGGCATGGGGTCGAGCGTGTGCCGTGGTGGGTTCGACCGAAACGGTTGGGATTCGCGACGCTCATGCCTTGATACAGCCGCGAGACCGGTTCCACAGTTCACTAAATGTGAAGTTGGAGGCGTGCTGGAATACTGCAGCGGCCGCTTCATTCGATGGCCGGCTGGTAGCGGCACCCACGTGGCCGACTGTCAGCCCCGATGGCGCGTAGCCCTGAGCTGCAACATTGCAGTCTAAACCCAAGATCGCCGCTCATGGCCTACTGACACAGCATCGCGGCTGTATCCCGTGGAGGTAACCATGCTCTCGACCAAGGTTCACGCGGCTCGACTAGACATCACCCACCGCCCGGCAGCGCGAGCATTGCTCGCTGGAGGCCTGGCATTCGTGTTCCTCGCTTGCAGCGGCGGAAGCACGAGTGGCAGCGGTGGCAGCACCGCGGGCACCGGCGGCAAGACCGGCAGCACCGGCGGTAGCACCCAGGTTACCGGCGGCGGCAGCAACCAAGGCCCCGGCGGCGGCAGCAACCAAGGCCCCGGCGGCAGCACCGCGGGCACCGGCGGCTCGACCTCAGGCACCGGCGGTGGCACTGGGACCGGCGGTGCCGAAAGGGTGCCGCAACGTCAGTCCGACTTCATGCCGATTGGACTGTATTGGGCGGGGGAATTTGTCTGGAGGGACGCAGCCGACCAGCCTGACTGGGCCAAGGTGGACGTGGCGCTAACCGACATGGCCAAGCGCAGCGTCAATGCTTTGTGGATAACCCACCTGACGGCCACGCAAACTGCCGAGATGGCACGCCGGGCGGCCGCTCACAGTATTTATTTGGTGGCGTCGATCGCCGAGATGGATTTTACAGAGCCGTATGTCAGGGGCCAAGATCATCAGGAGCTAATCCAGCGGGTCGTACAGGCCTGGGGGGATGCTCCAAAACCGATCGCCTGGGGCCTTGGCGATGAGCCACGGACTGAATACATGTCAGAAATGGCCTCCTACGTCCAGAAGTGGCGCACCTTTGCCCCGGGTGAACCGGTCACCACTGTAGTCATGTACCATGATCTGGACGCGGCGGCCGCATTGAGATTCGATGCGTTATCCGCCGACATCTATCCCTTCTTCAGCGCCGACAATCCCAACCGCTACGGTATACCAGAGTGGGAGGCCTGGACGGTCAACTCGCGCCGTCTTGTCGCCATCTCGCCCAAGCCGTGGATGATGGGTCAGTCCTTCCAAGAGCCCTGGGGCCCCTACGAGGTCGACACCGTTGGCAATATTTTCTATTTGCCAGGAGGTGCACCGCTCTGGGTTTTCCCCACGCCTGAACAGATCAGTTGGCAGGCCCTGTCGACCTTCGCCACCGGCAGCAAGGGGATGTTCTACTTTCACTATCGGAACCCAACTTCAGGCGATCCAAACGCGGCAGCAACCGATTTGCCGGCGGCGGTCCAAACCAGGACCGATTCCAAGGCGCCGCGCGCGATGGTCTACGCGGATGGTCGCCCGACCCTCCAGTACGACGCCATGTCCGAGGCCTTCTCGTGGATCGCCAAACGCAGGTCTATCCTCGCCCCGCTCAAGGAGTCCAAGGAAAAGGAAGCGTGGGAGGTCGAGCCGGCAAAGGTCGGGGGCAACGTGGTCAGCATGCTGGTTGACCCAGCGACGCAGAAGCGCTGGCTGATGGTCGTCGCCAGCTATGACCAACCTGTTGGTGAGCCGGTGCGCTTCCTGGTCGCTCCGCGCATCCTTGGTTTGGAGGCCGCTGCCAACGGAACAGAGCGCGCGATCCTCAAGGTGGCTGGATCATTCCGATCCGGAGAGGTCCTGCTCGCGCCGGGTACGGCAGCCCTCTTCAGCTGTTCGGTTGACGGTGCCTAGGTCAATCACCGGGCGGTCGTCGGGGTCGAGCACGAGGCGCCTGTTGGCGGGACCAGCGGGTTCGACGAGTTCGACTCGGTGGCGAAGGCGCAAGGCGACTCCCAGGCCGTCGGCGAGATGAACCGTGTCGTCACGGCTTTCCTGCAGCTGGTCGACGCCGACGTCAGCGGGAGCATCCTCGTCGCCGCGACGAACCACGTCGAGCTACTCGGCCGGGCCGTGTTCCGCCGCTTCGATGTAGATCAGTCGGTCGTCTCACCGACCCCTGCGCATGTCGAAGGTGTCAGCCAGCATCCGCATGGGCCACTTCGGATTGAGTGCGACCGGGTCAGCCTTTGCAGCTGCGACCACGTCAACAGGTCGGTCGAACCTCGCGTGAAAACCGACGATCAAGAAGAACAGGCCCCTCACCTCCTGCAGCAAGTGAGCGGCCAACTGCGTCGCCTTGGAAGTGCGCGCCTGCCTTGCCGCTTCGACCTGCAGTCGCATTCGGAACGCCGCTTCGCGCTGCGCTTGGAGCGTCGCCGGGTCGTTCTGTGAGCCACGCTGACGGGCAG
>JAYUYU010000372.1:0-2238 GCA_043752365.1 Myxococcales bacterium
ACGCGCCGGCGTACTCGTCAGCCGGGCGCAGAACGCGCCGCGAAAGGACCCCTGTCATGCAAAGAGTCAGCAGCTATTTGAAAATGCGCGTGCTCGGCGCGATCGAATCGGCGCCGGGCGAATCCATCGTCGCCCGCATCCGTCACATCAGCGAGCAGGTGTTTGTGGACGAAGACGGCCAGCGCTTCCGCTTCACGTGGCGCACGATCCAAACCTGGTATTCGCGCTACAAGAAAGACGGCACCACGACGGTTTTGCCCAAGCCGCGCTCCGATAAAGGCAAAACGCGCAAAATGGCCCCAGAAGAGGGTGCTCGAAGCCATCGACCAGGTGCGCGGCCATTTCCACGGCCCCTACAACATCACGGCCTTCTACCGGGCATGCATCGAGAAGGGCCTGCTCCAGCGCGAGCGCATCGCCCCCAATACGTTTCGCCGCGTCGTGAAGGCGCACGAGCTGCTCAAGCCCGACGCCGAGGTGCACAGCAAACGACGACTGGCCTTTGCCAAGGCGCACGTCAACGAGCTCTGGCAAGCCGACACCATGGTCGGCCCCTACGTGCAGCAGGGGGCCGGCAAGGTGCAGGCGAAGCTTATCGCATTCTTGGACGATGCCAGCCGCGTCGTCTGCCACGGTGAATTCTTCGCGGCTGACAACACGGAAGCCCTGCTCGCGTGCTTCAAGACCGCGCTGTACAAGCGCGGCCTGTGCGAGTGCCTGTACGTCGACAACGGCAGCAACTACTCGTCGCTCGAAATTTCGCAGGTCTGCCAACGCGGGCACCATCCTGTGCCACACGCCCGTCCGCGACGGCGCCGCGAAGGGCAAAATCGAGCGCTTTTTCCGCACCGTCCGCGAAAGCTTCCTCACGCGAAAGCTCGACCTCGGAAGCCTGGACGCTCTCAACCGCGCATTCTCGAGCTGGGTGGAGGATGAGTACCACCAGCGCGAGCACGGCTCGCTCGGCATGAAGCCGCTCGATCGCCTGGCGCTCGACATCCGCCGCACCCGCTTTCTCTCGCCCGGCGACGTCAGCGACGAGTTGTTCTTCGTCGAGCAAGACCGAAGCGTGCTCGCTGACAACACCTTCTCCCTCAAGAACACCCGCTTCGAAGCCCCGCGCGACCTACGCGGTCGTAAAGTGCAAATTCGATTCGATCGATTGAAAATCGATCGCGCGATCGTGTATTTCAAAGCCGAGCGCATGGGCGAGGCTCGCCCAGTGGACTTCGTCGCTAATGACCGAAAGCCAATCCGCAAGACCAAAGCAACGCCACAGGAGTCGTACGACGTCAGTGAGGTGGAGCTATGAGCACGCGCGACTGCAGCGCCAGACGCTCCGCGGGAGGCCGGCCATGATCCGCGCCCACTTTGGCCTAGCGAATGACCCGTTTTCTGCGGAAAACATTACGCTTCTGCCCCACCAACAGCAGGTGCTCGACATCGTCCGTGTGCACTGCCAGCAAGGTGGCTTCTGCCTCATCATGGGCGAGCCCGGCACTGGCAAGAGCGTGCTCAAGCGCGCCCTGTGCGAATTCGACCCCAAGCGCCTCATCACGCCGGTCGTCAATCGCACCCTGCACACCTACCACAGCACGCTCCGCATCCTGTGCGAGGCGTTTCAGATCGAAGCCGAGGGGCACGACGTGCGCTGCGAGCGCCGCCTCATCACCGAGGCTCGCCGCCTGAACGCTGCCGGCAAGATGCTCGCCCCCATCATCGACGACGCCCACCTGATGGACGTCACGGCGTTGCGCAAAATCCGCCTGCTCTTCGAGGACTTTCCCAAGAACCACTGCCTCGTCTTGGTCGCCCAGCCTGAGCTTCTGCAAACCCTCACGCTCACCGTCAACGAAGACCTCAAGAACCGCGTCACTTACTCCGTTTTGCTCAAGAAACTGGCCCCAGACAGCATCGCCGACTTCATTCGAGGGGAGCTCGACAAGGCCGCGCTTGGGCACTCAACCTTCAGCGACGACGCGCTCAGTCTCATCGTCCGCTCCTCCGAGGGTGGCCTGCGCAAAGCCAGAAACCTTTGCCTCAGCGCGCTGCTGGAGGCC
This sequence comes from Myxococcales bacterium, assembly GCA_043752365.1. Lineage (GTDB taxonomy): Bacteria > Myxococcota_A > Polyangia > Polyangiales > Polyangiaceae > PMG-095. The sequence continues at coordinate 2,061 of JAYUYU010000372.1, forward strand.
GTGCGCGATCGCACAAAAACCGTCGAGCTCAAGCAGGTCAACCGCGTCCTGCTTCAGCCCCACTGGCGCAAAGAGCTCGACCTCCCGCACTGACAGGCGGCCAGCACGACATCTCGCACGGCCGACGCCGTCGCAGCGCCAGCGCGCGCCGCGGCGGCGTTGCCCATTTGGCCTCCGC
>JAYUYU010000373.1:0-5938 GCA_043752365.1 Myxococcales bacterium
TTCCCTCGCCGAGCGATTTCAACATGGACCCAGTCTCTGGCACTGAATCGCGCTGTCGTCGCTACTGGCGTGCGACTAAAAAATCTTACCCGGTCGTGAATGGACCGGCACTACCGCACGAATGTGCGGCAAGGTATCAGACCAATAGCCCGGGGATAGCGCCTCGAGCACAGCCGTCCATGTTGCCGAAGCCGTCGATGTCGATGTCCAAGGCGTTGGCGATGGAGACCAGGAGCGTCGAGTGCTCGAGACCGCTCAGGCTGAGCAGCTGGTTGCTGCGCACTTTGCCGCCCATTGAACCGGCCAAGATGGTTGGCAGCCTTTCGCCGCCGTGCTCTTGGGCGCCGCCGACTCCGATCTCGTTGCCCCAGACGACCAGAGTGTGATCGAGCAGGTTGCCACCGGCTAGCGTCTTGGCCTTGAGGCGATCGATGAACGTGGCCACCTGCTCGGCCTGCCAGCTCACGTGGGCGTTGTGCTGCGCGCGCCAGTCGGTCGTGCCCTCGCCGTGGTGCCACTCGTGAAATTTACTGTTTTCGACCGTGCCGTGAGAAAGGCGAACCGTCGCGACCAGTGTCTGCTCGCAAGCGAGTGCCTCGACCAAAATGGCCGACATCTTGTCGAACACGTCGGTGGCTTGTGCTCCGCTGCCCGGGTTTGCGCCGGGCTCACAGGCAAGCTCGGCCGAAATACCGCTGCGGTCGCGAGCGATCAGCTCCTCTTCGAGGGTGCGCAGAGTCGTGGCCATCTCATCGAGCTTGGCCCCCTCCTGAGGGCCAACGAGCGACTTTAGCTGACTGTATTCGGTGAGCGCGTAGTCGAGCGCGGCTTGCCTGCGACGAGCTTGCCAATCAGGGGGCAGCGTGGGAGCCGTCAGATCGGGCGCCGGTGCATTGAAATTGCCAAATACGCGTTCGAAGAGCGCGGAGGCTCCGCCGATCGCCTTCACTGGCTTCTTGGACCCCTCGTAGGTGATGAATTCGCCCCCGCCCCACTGATCGTTGCCAGCCGCCGTGGTCAGCAAGGTGTTCGGGCTGGCGTGCCCGCGTTCCTTTAGCGTGCGACCCAGCAGGTGATCGAGCGATTCGCCGTCGGAGCGCGCGTTCTCGTCGTTCTGATCATTCGGGCTCATCGGCTGATTCGTCAAAAACGTCAGCGAGCCGCCAACGTGCCCAGCGGTGTGGTGGTAGCGCAGCCCGTCGACTACCGTCATGTTCGCCGCGTGACGATTGAGCGGCGTGAAGGCCCCGCCGATGCTGAGGCCACTGGCGCTTCCTTGCATCTGCCAGCCGTCGTCCAGCACACCGTTTTGCGACATGATGAAGATCACTCGCTGCGGCGTCGCGGCGGTCTGCGCCATCAGCCGGTGGCTCAACAGGCCCGAGAGGAAGAACCCTCCGCCAACGCCCGCACCAAGACGGAGCAGCTCGCGCCGCGTAAGCCCGGGCAATCTGCTGGTCTTCATCGTGAGGCACTCCGAATCTGCAAACCGTCTAGCGTGAGGACTTCGTCGATCAACGTTTTCAACTTGCCGCCGGATTGCTCGAAGGCCTGCTGTGCTTTCAAGATGCGACACTGATCACCAGAGGTTGCCGAGCGACCCTGCGCGAACTCCAGGAACTGCCAATTGATGCAAGCCCGCACCTCCGGACTCGCGGCAAGTTGCGCCGCCAGCTCGGTCACATTCGCAAAACTGCCGTTGCTGAGCTGGGTGCTGGTGATCTGGCCACTGGCATCGACCGGTACGCTTTTCACTTCGGTGACGTAGCGCCCCACCGGATCGAAGTTGTCGAACGCAAAGCCGATCGGATCTGCCAGATTGTGGCAAGCCGCGCAGGCGGGGAAGCCCTGCATCACGGCCAGGCGCTCACGCGGCGAAAGCGCGGGGTTTGCCGCGGGCGCATCTTTCGGAAATTTCGGCGGCGCCGCGATCGGCGCGCACAAGAGTTTGTCGAGCACGAAGCGACCGCGCGCCGTGGGCACGACGTGGTCCGCCTGCGACAAGACGGACATCAACACCGGCATGGTCAGAACGCCGGCACGGGTCGGGCCGAGCGTGAGGGCAGCTGCGCCGGAGCCACCTGCTGGCAAACCATAAAAGCTTGCGACAGTAGCGTCGCCCAGCGATTCTTGACTGGTAAGCAGCGTCGCCACATCGCCGGCTTGGTCGAAGAAGGCCCGCTCCGAAAAGAGCCGTAGCTCTTCGAGCAATGAGCCTGTCACGGCTTCGTCGAATTTCTGCACCACCGAAGGCGACTTTGCGAGACCATGCACGGAGCGGGCGGAGGTGAGCTGAAATAGGAAGCGCGAGGCAACGCTGCGCGCTCGCGGATCCGCGAGCAAGCGTTGAGTCTGCTGAGAATAGACTTCAGGCGCCGCGATGGCGCCCGAGGCCGCCAGGGCCCTCAGCTCCGCGTCAGGTGGAGCGTCCAGCAGCAGGTACGACAGTTGGGCGGCGGTTTCCCAGGGAGTAAGCAGGTAATTTCCCAGCCCGTCGGCCACGCCGAGCTCGGTGCGAAAGATGAAGCGCGGTGACTTCAGTACCGCCGCGACCGCGAGGCCGTAGCCTTCCGCGACCGACACCTCGGCGCCCACGTCGTACGCCGCGCGCAGCCTGACCAACTGGTCCGGCGAGGGGGGAGTCCGCCAGGCTCGGGTCACGAAGTCGGTCATGAAGATGGCGAAACAGCCCGCCTCCGCCGCCGGGCATGGCACGACACCTGGCAGATTTTCAGCGACGAACTTGGCGACCGCGTCAGCACCTGCCAGCAAGCCGCGCGCTTGCTCGGTGTTGAGCTTGAGCAGGTCCGCGTCGTTCCCGTCGTAGGTACGGTTCCCTGCAGTGACTGCGTCAATGCCCGGGCCTCGAGGTCCCGTTTCGTACAGGCTCGCGACGCTGGGACCGATCTGCTCAGGCGTCAGCATCCAGACGCGCTGGGCTGGCGCGCCCACCTGGGAAGGGTCACACGTGGTGAGCAGGCCAGCTGACAGCGGTTGGCTACCAGCGGGAGTGGCAGCAGCGGGACCACCGGCGGCCGTCATCTCGCCCGAGCGCGTTGGGTCGGGCGCGGACGAGCCGCCAACCGTGCCGGTGCACGCGGTCAGCAATCCGATCAGCGCCAGCGCGGCGGCTTCGATGCGCATCGCTGGTCAATGAGCCCTACACGGCACTAGACGGGTCAAAAAACACTCTCCGCGATCGGTTCATCCCGACTTACCGCAATTTTGGCGTTTCTCAGGAAAGGTCTGGGTACCTGGTCTTCAGGTCGCGGCTACACCAAGCGCAGCGTACCAAGGAGCCAACCGCTCTGGATGGCCCAGCGGGGACCGAATTTAATCGAGACGTGCCCGCCGTCACGCGCGACGCGCTTGAGCTCGGTGGTGAGCACCCGCAGGCGATTGTACTTGGCGCGATCGAAAGAGGCCAATGCGTGCGGCGGCTGGACGGGGCGCGCGCGCTCGATCGGAGCCCAATCCGCCGAGACCTCGTCGGCTTCGACCAAGGCGCCGTCACGCATGCGCAAGCGACGAGTGGTCGCGCCGTCGGGTTCGCGATAGACGATGTCGCAATCGTGAAGCAGGTGCAGCCAGCGTGTTCGCCGATACGCCTGATACGCCTGGGCAGCGGCCCGCTCGATGTGGCGCGCGACACGTGCCGGATCCCAGCCGTCGGGGGTGTCGTCGCTTTCGGCGGCGTCTGCGGCCTTGTCTGGTGTGGCTAGCAGCAGCCGCTTGGCCAATCGTAGCGTGGCCTGCCGGGGTGCCAGCGTAGCGCTGGAAAGCTCTGCGGGATGACGCGCGACGAGCTCCGCCCAACCCGCGGCGAACACGGCCTCGTCCGGAGTCCACAGATCGGAGACACCGACGGCCTGTGAACGCAACTGCGGACTGGAGTGCGCGCCGGATAAGAGCCCGCTCAGCGCGGCCAGCGGGCGAAGCGAATACTGCGACGGGACCGGACCCACGCGGTGCTCCGCGTCCGGTGCCGAAGCCCCCGCGTTGAAATCACGCGTGCTGTACCAGACCCGTTGCTCGGTGACCGTGAGCTGGACGTTGTAGGGCGGGCGCAACGCGTTAATCGTGTCGTTCTCCAGCAACGCGGCCTCCAGCGCGCTGGCCATGAGCGCAAATTCGATGTCGCTCACTTGCGTGAGCATCTCTGGCGCTAGCTGCTTTTTCGCCCGACCGACGAAATGGCTGGAGACGCGTTTCTTCAGGCTCGCCGCTTTACCAACGTACAAGAGATCGCCGTTGCTGCGAAAAAAGCGGTACACGCCGGGTGCGTCGGGCAAGCTTTTGTAGCGTTCACTCGCGAGCGGATAGCGCAGGGTTTTCGAGCGAGCTTTGGCTGGCGCGCGCTCGGTTAGCCAGGCTTGTAGTTGCTCCCAAGTGACGACACCACGCTTGGCGAGCTCCGCGCACAGACTACGCCAGACGAACGCGGTCGCTTCTACGTGACCAAGGCAGCGGCGCGCGAGATCCAAGCTATGACCCAAGTAGCCTGCCAACGCGCGCAGCGACTGCCGAGGTAGCTCGGGGTACAGCCGGGTGGCGATCGCGTGCACGCAGACGGCGTCGAACGGAAACTGCGTTTGCGGCTCGAAGCGCGCGGACCAATCCCGCAGAAACGAAAGTTCGAAGCGCGCGTAGTGAATGGCCGTGGGCGTGACGGCGGAGCGCTGCATTGCATTTCGCAAACGGCCCCAGGCCTCGCTATCCGGCAGTGCATTTTCGACCAGCGAAGGCTGGTAGCCGGTGATCTTTTGAACGTGTCGCGGGACGCTTTGACCCTCGGGCAGAGCGATCCAGTGCGTCTCTGCCGCCACCAGCTCGCTGCGGCTCGCCCGCGCCAGCCCCCAGCCGAGCTCGAGCACACAGCCGAATGCGGGACTCGCCCCCGTGGTCTGGCAATCGACGATGAGCACATCGAGATCCGCCAATGCACGCACACTCAGCGATAGAGCCGTACAGGCAGGAGTCAAGCTAGGCCCGTAACCCCAATTTGAGATTCTCCCCGTGCCCGTGCCCGTAACGTGCCCGTGCCCGACGGTCGTAGGTCACCGAATTTGAGCGTAGGCCCTGCCTGCGCGCCCAGCTGGGCGCGGCGCGCGCGGGCCACCGCCCGCGCCAGGAACCTCGGCCTCTCAAACAAAGATGCGCGTAGCATCCGGCTTTTCGGGCACGGGCACGGGCACGGGCACGGGCACGTTTACAGGAGACCGAGGTGAGGTTGACCGCATCCCCACGCTAGCTAGTAGCTGGTTGAGCTTGGTGCGGCAGGCGCTGTCGGCGTCGGATTTTTTCGATGTGACGGGACGTAAAAGCGTCTGCCCGCGAACACCGATGAGGCGGGAGAGCGACTTCGCGGGCACTCACTTTGGTAGACGGCGATGCAATACCGCCGGGTGAGAGATGCGATGAAGTTGCCTACATCTAGATTGTTGCTGCTGACGACGTTGATGGTTGGCTGCACCGGCAAGCTCATCGGTGAGGGCGAGGGCACGGCCTCAGGAGGTCCGCTGGGTCCCGGCCTCGGTCCCAATGGAGCGGTGTCGACCGACCCAGACAAGGTCATCGAGGGTACCACCACGCCCGACGGTGTAGGTTGGGCGTCGCGTTTTCCCAAACTCTCGAACGCGCAATGGGAAGCCTCGGTGCGTGACATTTTCTATCTCGACGCACCCACGGGTCAATCGGGTTCGTTCACGCCCGAGCCCGCCGACGGCGGCTATGAAAACGAAGCTGCGGCCGAGCAAACCGTCGCAGGCGACGCCTGGGTGCGCTACCAGCTAGGCGCCGAAGAGGTCGCCAAGCTCATCACCGGCGACTCGCAAAAGCTCGACAAGTTGGTGCCCACAGGCGCGCCGAGCGACTCCACGGCTCGCGCCCGTGCCACCATCGTCGACCTGGGTTTGCGCACGTACCGTCGCCCGCTCAC
>JAYUYU010000374.1:0-5930 GCA_043752365.1 Myxococcales bacterium
TGCCGCGCAACAAGCCCTAGCCAACGGCACTGTCCCAAGTCGTCGCGCTTCCCAGATTTCACAGGGAGATCGGGAGATCGGGAGTCGTGCGAGCCAAGAATTTGGGTTCCGCGCTGCCGCCCGCGACTAACAGAGCGGCGATCCAGGACGACGCTCGCTCGCTCCAAAAGAATAATTTTTTGTTTGGTCCTCCAAACCAAAAATTGCGTTCACGCTCGCACGGCTCCCGATCTCCCGATCTCCCTGTGAAAATCTCGAGCCGTTCAACTACGCAAAGATGCGTTCCAGCGCCTGGCGCATCACCGTCGCGTCGACGTCGACGCCGGTCCATAGCTTGATGCCGATCACGCCTTGGTTGACGAGCATGCCAAGGCCGTCGAGCACACGGCAGCCGCGCAGTTCGGCTTCGCGAATCAGTCTCGTGCGTGGCGGGTTGGGAATGACGTCGGCCACGATCATGTTCGGTAGCAGGCTCTGCACGTCCAGCGCTAGGCGTGCGTCGACGTCGGGAAACAGGCCAATCGACGTCGCGTTGATCACGACGTCCGTGTCGGGCTCGACCCGGTAGTCGCCCTGCCAGCCAACGAAGCGCGCGTCGACCTTCAGCCGGTCGCGCAAGAGCCGGCACAGCGCTTGGCCGCGGTCTTGATCGCGATTCACGATCGTCATCGCTTGGGTACCGCACAGCGCCATCTCGACCGCAATCGCGCGCGCGGCTCCGCCTGCGCCGAATATCACGCAGCGCTTGCCGCGTGGATCGATCAACTCGCGCAGCGACTCCACGAAGCCCTTGCCGTCGGTGTTCTCGCCGATCCATTTGCCGGCGCGCGCGACCACGCAGTTAACGGCGCCCATCAGCTGCGCCGATTCACCCAGGCCATCTAGATGTTCAATGACCGCAATTTTGTGCGGCAACGTGCAATGAAAACCGCGAAACCCTAGCGCGCGAGCTCCGCGCACCGCGTCGGCCAGGTTTTCGGGCGTAACTTCGAGCGTGAGGTAACGCCAATCGAGGCCGTGATGGCGGTAGGCCGCCTCCACCATTGCTTGCGTAGGGTTTTCGGCCACCGGCGAACCGAACAGGGCCGTCAGCTCTTGCTTGAAGTCGTGAACCACGGGCATCGCGCGCTCCTCGCCGTTGACTAGGTGCCCACGTTGATACCAGCAAGCGCGCCGCTACCGAAAGGGCCTCCGAACGTCTCACCGGGTATGCCCATCAAATTCATTAGGTGAACCAGCAGCTTGTTGTGCGGCTCACCGTTCATCACGATGTGCTCACCCTGCTTGAGCTGTCCACCGGCGCTGCCCACTAGAAACCCGCGGATGTTGTTGAAATCGTGATCGTAACCGCGTGCCGTCTCGCCGCACCACCAAATCACGCTGTTGTCGAGCACGCTCTTGCCGTCGGCTTCCTTCGCCGCGTCGAGGGATTTGGCGAGGTACACTAGCTGCTTGGCGTACCAGGTGTTGACGCTCGAAAGCTCGGCTGATGGATCCTGATGGGTAATGTTGTGGTGCCCCTCCGTCACGTCAATCCAGGGGAAAGCCAACAGTGAGCGCGCCCACGACCACTGTAGCGACGCTACCCGGGTCATGTCGCACTTGAGCGCGAGCGCCAAGATGTCCATCTGCTGGCGACCGATCTCTGGGAATTTGAGCTTATCGGTTGGGCTTTCGCCGGTGAGCACGGTGGGATCAGCGACGCAGCCGGGCATGTTGGCGGTGCGCGACAGGCGCTCCTCCAAGTCGCGTACCGAAGTCGCGTGCTGCTCGAGCTTCTGTTTGTCGTGACTGCCGAGCTTGCCCTGCAGCCGTACGAAGTCGTCCTGAACGAAGTCGAGCACGCTCTTGCGTTGCGCCAACGCTTGCTCGATTTGCTGGTCGGCTTGCTGGGTGCCGTCGCCGAACACGCGTTTGAACATTGCCGCCGGGTCGTCTTCGGGCGGCACCGGCTGGTTGTAGCCGGCGGAAATCATGCGACTGAACGGGTGCACGCCGTAGTCGCTGACGGTCTCAACGCCAAACTCGAGCGAAGCAAATGGCGTAGTTTTGCCGACCTTCGCCGCGACGTGCTGATCGATAGAAGGACCACCCGCGAAACCGACGTCGAGCGAGCCCGGCTTGTCGAAGCCCCCGCCGACGACCCATTCGACCCCGGTCAGCATGTGCGACATGCCGACCGAGTGCAGGTCGCCCTCGGTGGCGTCGGCCTTGGCCGACTCCATGTTCATGCCCGAGATGATCAGCAACTTGTCGCGGATTTCTTGCAGTGGCGCCGTCTCGACGCCAAGCGTGAAGTTGCGACCAGGCTGCGTCGGCACGAAGGCGTCCATGTCGTTAGTGCCGTTGGGCGAGAAGAACAACACCAAGCGCTTGGGGCTGGCGGCAGCCTGGGCGTGCGTGACCCGTGGTGTCATTACCTCCAACCAGGGCAAGCCGATCGCGACCCCGCCGAGCCCGCGCAACAAGGTTCGTCGCTGCAAGCGAAAAGGCATCATGGCATCGCTCCGGTTTCGTTGGTTCGATAAAGAAATGCGTCGGTTTGGGTCATACGCAGCAGCAGGTCGCGCACGTTGCCATCGCTGGCCGTAAAGGCGCGGCCCAAAGCGTCGAGCGTGCACTTGTCCATGTCCGATTCACCGCGACCGTAGCCGTAGCGGAACCACTGCTTGACCATGCAGCTCCGCGTCATCGCGCTCGTGGCAAGCTTGCCGGCCATTTCGACGGCGCCGTTGAAGGGCCCGTCGATGTCGTCGGTGCCGAAAAATTCGCCGCTGGCGTCAATAGGTTTGCCGGCCTCCTCGTCGCGGTAGCGGCCGACGGCGTCGAAGTTTTCGAAGCCCAGCCCGACTGGATCCATCAGTTGGTGGCAGCTCGAGCAAACCGGATCTTTGCGGTGCAAGGCGTAGCGCTCGCGCGTCGAGACGTTGGGATTGAATTCAGGCGGCGTGACGTTGAGCGTCGGGGGCGGCGGGGGCGGCGGCGAGCACAGGAAGCGTGCACGCACGAAGAACCCGCGCGCCACCGGCGACGTTTGATTCGTGTTGGCGTGTGCAGCCAGCAAGCTGCCCTGGGTGAGCAACCCAACGCGCTTAGTCGTGTCCAATTCGACGCGCTCGAATGCTTCCCCCTGCGGCCCGGTCACGCCGTAAAAATCCGCCAGCGTTTTGTTCATGAACGTATAGTTGCCCAGCAACAGCGCTTTCAAGTCGCCGGCGCCGCTGAACACCACGTCGGTCGTGAAGCGCTCGGTCTCGGTGCGCAGCAGCTGCTTGATGCCAGCGTTGAAGGTCGGGAACAGCGTCGCGTCGCGGCTGACGCGCCCGAGCGTGTCCAGCTCCAACCATTCGGAGAAAAACTTGCCAACCGCGCGATTGATCTTGGGGTCGGTCAGCATCCGCTCCGCCTGCTCGGTCACGCCCACGGCCGTGTCCAGCGTGCCGGTGCTCGCGGCCGCCAGCAGGGCAGCGTCGGGCATTGAAGACCACAGCAAGTAGGACAGCCTCGCCGCAGCCGCGTAGCCGGTCACGCGCTGCACTTTGCCGTCGAGCGCCGTCGGCTCGACGCGGTACAGAAAGTGCGGCGATTGCAGCATCGCTTCGACGGTCATGCGCACGCCCGTTTCGAAGCCGTACGCCACTGCGCTCTTGGAGTAGAACTGAAACAGGCGCTCGGTCTCCTCGGCGTCGAGCGCGCGCCGGTAGGCCCGACCGCCGAAGCTCACGATGAAACTACGCGCGCAGACGTCTTGACCCGCCAAGTTGGGGTCACAGCCCAAGAACGCCGTCCGATCGCTGGCCAAGGCGGCCTTCGCCAACGCAATGGCTGCCGTTTCGTACTGCTCGGCCAGCAGGTCCGAGACGGTCTGGACGTTGGCGTTGTTGGTAAAGCCAAGCCCTACCTCTTCGTCGGTGAAGGCTTTGGCCGGCGCGCTGGTGTCGCCGAGCAGGTCCAGTACGGTGTTGTCGTACTCGTGGCGAGTCAGACGCCGAATCGGCGACGCACCGGGCTGCGAGCCAGCTGCGCGGCACTCTGCCGACACGAAGTCCACCGGCAAGCCGTTGGGGGCCACTTGCGGACCCGAGCCGACACCACCGCTACCACCCGTGGCTGGGCCCGGGTCGCTCGGGCCCTGACTTGGCGCGTTGGTCGAACAGGCAGCGAGCAGCAGCCCGAGACCCAATACAGTCCGCATACGCACTTCTTTAGCAACTCCTGGGCCAGCGCCTGATGCTGCGTCCTCCCGAATTGCATCCAGTCTTATCGAGAGTTCCAGGCCATTTTGAAACTTGCCAGAGCTGGTACGGCGCGCGGGTGTTACCAAAGGTAGCAGTCCGTTACCGAAGACCCCGGTCTGCTAGTTCGTCGGGGCGTGCTCCGCGCCAGCTCGGCACTCTGGTGCTGGTTGCTTGCTCGCACGCTTGGGCAGGCGCCCAGCTAGCGCGACAGCTCGTCGAGCAGCTGGCGGGCCTCGTTCTGGCGGTAACCCTGCTTGCCCGACGCGAACGGCTCGAGCGCCTGCCGAGCTTCCGCGTCACGACCCAGCCTGAGCAAGCAAATGGCGCGGTTGTAGCGGGCTTCGGTGGCGAAGCGTCCGCCCGGCGCGGACTGCAAGTAGGCGTTCCAACCGGACAGAGCCTGCGCGTAGTCGTGGTTCCCGAAGTGCACTTCGTGCGCCAAACGGTACAAGTCGCCGTCGGCGTCTTGAAAGGATGCGCTGGAGCCCAGCGCAGGTGTTGGCTTCACGTACGGCCCAGGTTCTACCTTCGTCGGCTCGAGGTTGTTGACTGGCGCCGGCTCCGGCGTTGCCGCAACTGGCAGCGGCGGCACGGCTTCCGCCAAGGGCGCAGCGTTGGGCTTCGCGGACGCCGGGGCTGGATTGCGGCTGAGCGAACCGGGTTGCTTCGGCTTGCTGCTGTAGCCCACCAGCTGCCCCACCGCGTGAAACATGGCGGGCAAACGCCCGGTCGCGGCGCCCCAAGCCGTACCCGCTGCCAAACAAGCTGCCAGCGGCAAAACCAAGGCCAGGCGTGTGCGGCGCTTGACCTTACCTTGGTGCAAGCTGGCCATGACGCGCGCGCGTGTGAAGCGGCCGTCGCCGTCGTCGGCGGTTTCTTCGTGTAGGGCGCGAGTGGCTGCTTTCAAGAGGTCGTCGGTCATTCGACGCCTCCCTGCGAAAGCGCTTCGCGAAGCTTTTTCTTGGCGTGGTGCAGGCGGGTGCGCACCGTGCCCTCGGGTATGCCGGTAATTTCTGCGACTTCACGCGAAGTGCGCTCCTCCACCTCGCACAGCACGAACGTCACGCGCTGCTCGAGCGGCAGCGTGTCGAGGGCGCGGGTGAGCAAAGAAGCTAGCTCCTTACGGCGCTGCAGCTGCTCCGGATTAGCGTAGTTGTCCTCGGGCTCGAGCGCGTACCGGCCCATGGCGGCGCGGCGCCGGGTCGCCGAGCGCACGTGATGGCGCGCGTGATTGACGGCGATCGAGATCAAGAACGTACGCAACGACGACTCGAACCGGTAGCCGCGCATGGCTCGCGGCAAGGCGACGAACACCTCGTGCACCAGATCTTCGGCGGCCGAAGCATCACCCACCAGGCGTGACGCGAACGCGCGCACGGCGCGATGATGTTGGTCGTACACCTCACCCACCGCAGCCGGCTCGGCCGACGCCAGGCGCGCGACCAAGTCCTGCTCGTCTTGGGAAGAGTCCTCGAGGGGTGCGGTGGGGGAAAGCACGAGGCCGCCGACATTCATATCGCGACTCGCCGACGAACTCGCCGGGCCCGCGCAGTAGGGCGCGGTTTCGCGGGAGGAGCTGGGCTCGGCCTCGGCATACATCGAGTCAGTGCCCGCGGCCGCCCCGAGCGTTCAAGGCTGCGTCAGATTTATTCAAAATGGCACAATGTTCATGAGTATCAGTCACTTAAAAGA
>JAYUYU010000375.1:0-5929 GCA_043752365.1 Myxococcales bacterium
CTAGCGGCGGTGTTCGACGACGTCACGCAGATCCAATTCTCGCCGGCTGGCTTCTCGCGGCCCTTCGACGTCAGCGTCGATCACATTCAGCTTAGCCCCGACGAGGTCGTGTTGAAGCCGGTGGCGTACGACACGGCGAAGTGGTTCGCCTATCGCGGTACGGATCCGGTCAAGCGTCGCGGCAGCGCGCTCGACGTGAGCCGCTTGCTCGACGCGCCTGCGGGCAAGTACGGGCCGCTCAAACGCCAAGGCGAGAACTTGGTATTTGCCAACGGCAAGACGCAGCGCTTCTGGGGTGTGAACTTGGTGGCGTCGGCAAATTTTCCGAGCCACGACGAGGCCGACCGGTTGGCGGAGCTGCTGGCTCAGCTGGGCGTGAACGTAACGCGCCACCACCACATGGACGCGCCCTGGTCCACGCCCAACGTGTTCGGCAACGCAGCTAGCACGCTGAAACTGGACGCCGAAGCGCTCGAACGCTTCGACTACTTGGTCGCCGCGCTGCAAAAGCGTGGCATTTACCAGTTTTTCGACCTATTGGTGCATCGGCACGCGGGCGAGGCGGACGGCGTGCCGGCGCCTCAGGACGTCCCCAAAGGCTTCAAGATCGAGGGCCAGTTCGCGCCGCAGCTGATCGACCTTCAGGAAAAGTTCGTCGAGCAGCTGATGGGCCACCACAATCCCTACACCAAGCGCACCTACGCCAAGGACCCGGCGGTCGCGCTGGTAGAAGTCATCAACGAGGACAGCCTGTTCTGGCTGCAGAAGGAGGGCGAGTTTGCGGTAAGCTCGCCCGAGTACCGGCGAGAGCTCTCCAAGCAATTTTCAGTTTGGCTCGCCAAACACGTGCCGGGCGGGCGTGCCGCGCTCGAGAAGCGTTGGCAACCGGACGCCGCGGGCGGCCAGGGGCTAGGTTCGAAGGAGGATCCGGCGGCCGCCAGCGTGGACGCGGTCGTCATGTTTGCCAGCGATGACCCCAAGCGGCTGAGCCGCGCGCGCGCCGCCGACACGCTACGCTTTTACTACGACACGACGCTCGGCTACTATCGGCGTATCCAGGGCAAGCTGAAGCAGCTGGGGTACCAAGGCTTGGTTGCCGGCAGCAGCCATTGGGTCGAGACGCCCATCGACCTGTACGTGAACGCGCAGCTCGATTTTCTCGACCGCCACGCCTACTGGTCACACCCGAGCGGCGGCTGGGGCTACGGGCCGGAAATCTCGTGGGATCCGAGCTCGATGCTGAAAGATGCGGCGCTCGGCATCGTGGGCTCGCTGGGCGCGCGGCGCGTGAAGGGCTTGCCGTACACGGCGAGTGAATGGCAAACGTCGGCGCCCAACGACTACCGTCAAGAGGGCGTGCTCGCGATGGGCGCGTACGCGGCGCTCGGCAACATGAGCCCGATCGAATTTGCGTTCACGCACGAAGCCGGCAAGCGCTCGGACGCCATCTTGCGACTGTCCAGCAACTTCGACGTCATCGAGCAGCCGACCATGCTCGGGGCTTGGCCCGCCGTGTCGCTATTGTTCCACCGCCACGACGTGGCGGAGGCGAAGCGCGAAGCGGTGCTGCGTGTCGACGACGCCAACCTCTTCGACCCACTGTTCCGTGGCGGCGCGCCGAAGGAGCTAGTGCGCCTCGGCAAGACGGGCATCGGCTTCGGCCAAGGTCAGACGCTCGACGAGCTGCAGAAGCTGGTGCAGGCCGAGATAAAAGACGGTGTCGCGAGCGCGAACTCGGGCGAGCTGGTGCATGACGCCGTGCGGGGCACGCTGCTGGTCAACACGCAGCGGACGCAAGCCTTCGCCGGCTTCAAGCCCAAGCAGAAGCTGCAGTTGGCGAACGTCGAGCTCACCCTCGAGAACGCGTTCGGCGTCGTGATCGTGACTGCGCTCACGGACCAGCCGCTGGCTGCTGCGAAGCGGATTTTAGTGTCGGCGCTGGGCAACGCGGTCAATTCGGGCATGACGCTGGCACCGGGCCGCAACCGGCTCGAGAACGCCGGCGTATCGCCCGTGCTGGTGGAGCCCATCGAGGGGCGCCTGGGGCTGAAGGGCTTGACTGGTGGGGGCCATGCAAAGGCGTACGCGCTCGGCCCCCATGGTGAGCGCGACCACACGGTCGAGCTGGTCGAAACAGCCGGCGGGCTGAGCTTCGGGCTTTCTGCAGATCACCGCGCCATGCACTACGAAATCGTGCGCGAGTAGCGACGCTTCGAGTTAGAGTCGTCGGGCGCGGTGCGGAGAGTTGCGCCGCGAAATTTTCGATGGGTGACGAAACGGACCCCAGCGTCTCGAACGCTTCTGAGCCCGCGCCGGCGGCCGCGCCGCGGCCCATGAGCGTTGCGCCGCGACCGGTCAGTATCCCGCCCAGACCCCTGGGTAGCGCCGCGCCCACGTCGCGCATGCCGCCGCCGCCGTCGTCGCGAGGCGTCATGACCGGCGCAGCCTTGCGGAGCAGCTCGGGGGCGCCTGGCGCCTTGCGCTCTACGCCGCCCCCGCCGCCGCAGCGCAACCCGCCGTCGGCGCCCGCGTCTGCGGTGGTCGCTTCGCCTAGCGTCGTACCGCGCGCTCCCGCGACGCCGCCGCCGCCACCACCTCAGCGGCCGACGCTTCCGCCGAGCTTTGCTCGCCCGTCGACGCCGGTCGCCAGCGGCGCAATCACGGCGCAGCTCGAGCAGCGACTCGGCGCCACCCAGGTGGAGCTGCGCAAGCTCGGGAGCGAGCGGCACACCTTGCGGGCGCGGCTGCGTCGTGAGGCTGACCGCTTGCGCGAGCTGGAGTCCGCGCTGCGGGCCGAAAAGGAGCTGCGCGGCCAAGCATCCGACGAGCACTTCGCGTCGATAGTGGGGCTGCGCACGCGGCTGGCGGAGCTCGAAGCCGAGCGCGACGCAGCCGTCTCACAACAGCGCACGGCGCAGCAGCTGCTGCGCACCGAGCTCGAGCAAGCGCGGGCCGAGCTCGAGCAAGCGCGCTCTCGCGTGGCCGAAAGCGACGCGCCTGCACCGTCAAAAGCCAGCAAGGTGCCGCAAGGCCTGCGCCGCATTCGCGGCATCGGTCCCGCCTACCAACGCGAGCTCGAGCAATCAGGCATCACCCGCGTGCAGCAAATTGCCAGCTGGACGGAGCTCGACATCCTTGCCTTCGCCGAAAAGCTGAAAATTCGCCCCGAGCGCATCACCAAAGACGACTGGGTCGGCCAAGCCAAATCGCTCGACCCCGACGACTAACTCCCTTACCTCCTGTAAAATCTCAGGAGCTCGCATGGCACCTCAAAAGGCCGCCACCGAATCGCGCTGAGCGCCCTAGGGTGCCTTGCCGGCTTGGGACAGTTTGGCGAGGCGCTCAAACTCGGCCATGAACTTGACGCCGTCCTGGGTCTTGCCAATGGCGCCAATGGCGCCGGTGCGATCGATAATCGGCTGCAAGGACGCCGTGCTCATGCTGGAGTGCAGGATCACGGCGGTCTGGTTGGTCGAGTTGCTGCGCTTGAGCAGCTGCCCGAGCTCGCCGCCGTTGAGCGCGGGCATCATCACGTCGAGCAGGATGAAGTCCGGCTGCTCGCGCGCGACCCATTGTGACGTGCCGAGCGCATCGGCTCGCACGTAGACGTCGTAGCCGGCCGAGTCCAGGCGTTCGCGGACGACTTCCAGAATGATCGGATCGTCATCCACCACCAGAACCTTGCCACGCCGGCGCGGTTGCATTGAAAAGGACGCCTGCTTGCTGCTCGGAGAGCTCATGCTGCGTCCAATTGGGACGGCCAAAGTCGCCACCAAATTAAGTCAGCTGAGCCGGAGCGCGTTTTTTCGGCAATTCTCGTGGCTTACGCGGACCAAGGCGTGGCCGTTCTGCCCGGCTGCGATAGGCTCCGAGATCCACGAATGACGTTTCGCCGCTCCATCGTCCCTCCCGCCCCCCTGGGTGCCGATTCGGCGGAGAAGTCCGAGCGCCAGCGGCGCCGGTTGCTCTCCAGCTCGCGCTTGCGCATGGCTTTTACGCTGTTCGTAGTGGCGCTGTTGCTGGCGCTGTCGGGGCTAATCTTCGTGCTGGTGTCGCGCATTTTCGACACCCTGACGCCGACCATTCAAGCAGACTTGGAGTGGAAAGCGCGGCGGGGCGCCGGAGAGTTGGTCCACGCCACCGAGCTTGGAATCGTGGTCGCCGACGAGCGCGAGATCAAGGGCTCGCTCGTGGGCTACGACCGTGATCCCGACATTCTGGCTATCGTCGTGACGGACATGACCGGCAAGGTGCTAGCCACGCACGGATTGCCGCCCGTGCCTCCAGCGCAGCTGTTCCAAGGCGCGGCACGTTCCCTGCGCGTCACCGATGGCTACTACGTGTCCTGGGCGGAGGCGGCCATCGAAGGCGGCCCGGTCGGGCGCGTGGCAGTGGTGGTCTCGACGGCGCGGGTGAAGGCCGGCGGCGAGCTGAAGCGCAGTATTTTGTTTAGCGCTGGCGTGGGTGGCGTCGTGGCTTTTCTGTTCGCGCTGTTGTTCGTCAGCCTTTACATCGGGCCCATCATTCGGGTTACCCAGGTCGCCTTCGCCAAGCTGGAAAAGACGACCGCCAAGGCGCTCGAGGCAGCTCGGCTCAAGAGCGAGTTCTTGGCAAATATGAGCCACGAAATTCGCACCCCCATGAACGGCGTGCTGGGCATGATCGAGCTGTTGTCGCGCACTCCCCTCGACGAAAAACAGCGGCGCTTTTTGAGCACGCTTCAGACGTCAGCGGGCGGCCTGATGTCGGTGCTGAACGATATTTTGGACTTCTCCAAGATCGAGGCCGGCAAAATGGAGCTGCGCGAGGAGACCTGCCGCGTGCGGGACTTGGTCGACGAGGTGACCGACTTGTTTGCGGCTCGCACCGAGCTGCGGGGTGTGCAAATCGTCGCCAAGGTCGAGCACGACGTGCCGTCGCAGGTCGAAGCCGATACGGAGCGCGTGCGTCAGGTTTTGTCGAACTTGGTAGGCAACGCCGTCAAGTTCACCGAGAGCGGCAGCATCACGCTACGCGCCTCGGTCGAAGAGTATAAAGGCCAGTTGTTTCAGCTGCGCTTCGAGGTGATCGATACCGGTATCGGCATCGACCCGGCGCTGCAGGGCAAGCTGTTCGAAGCGTTCTCGCAGGTCGACGGCTCGCTGACGCGCAAGCATGGTGGCACGGGCCTCGGGCTTGCCATTTGCAAGCAGCTCGTGGCGCTGATGAAGGGCCGCATCGGCGTGACCAGCGAGCCCGGGCGCGGCAGTAACTTCTGGTTCGTGCTGCCGCTGCGGCAGCTAGAATCGAACGGCAATGTAGAGCTGCCGGCAGATCTGCTCGCGCGTCCGCTGGCCGCGCTGCCTTCGTCGAACGGGTCTTCGCGCCGGATTTTGGTGGCCGAAGACAATCCCATCAATCAGGAAGTAATTCGCGAGGTGTTGTCCGAGCTGGGCTACGAGGCCAACATCGTAGAGAACGGCTTGGAGGCGCTGCTGGCGCTCGAGCAGGAGGCTTACCCGGTGGTACTGATGGATTGTCAAATGCCGGAGCTGGATGGCTATGGCGCGGCGCGCGAAATTCGACGGCGCGAGGACGGGGCGCGACACATTCCGCTGATTGCAGTCACGGCGCATGCCTTCGAGGGCGAGCGCGAGAAGGCCTTGGCGGCCGGCATGGACGACTACATTACCAAGCCCATCAGCGGGGCGGTATTGGGTGAAGTGATTCAGCGCTGGTGGCCCAAGGCTTTGAGCCGTGAGCCGGAGTCGGGCGAGCGCTCGGCGTCCATCGGCGTCGAGGCTGCGGTGGCCCCCTCGCTCGCGCAAGCAGCCCTCGACCCCAACGTGCGCCGCAGCGACGCGGTGGCGAAAATTTTCTTGAAGCACGTGCCCGACCAGGTCGCGTCGATCGGCCAGGCGCTGGAAGCGAACGACGGGGCGACGCTGAG
>JAYUYU010000376.1:0-2229 GCA_043752365.1 Myxococcales bacterium
TGGAAACCTGGCGTCCGAGCTACGAGCTGGGCGAGCGCTGCCCTCACCTGAGTTTCCGTCGGCGCGCATGAAAGCAGCCAACGGGCCTCAAAAACGGAAGCCCTACAAAAGCCGGGGATCGGCCACCCGGCCTGAGCAGGCGCGCAGGGCTAGGGCGCTGAGCGCACTTTCGGGCTAGGGTGCGTGGTGATGATGCGTCGTAACAACGAGGCCACCGAGCGTCACGCAGAGCGTCGGCGCCGCGAGGACGAAGCACCGCGCCTAGCCGCGACCGTTCCGAACCTCCTCACGTTGAAGCTGCACTTGCAAGAGGCGAAGGGCGATGTGTCGGTCGCCGAGACTGGCCACATTCGGCACGTGGTGGTCGCGCACGCACCGTTGTTGTTCGATATGCCTTGCCGCGACCCGGCCTGCAAAGACGGCGGTCACGACGTCACGAACGCCATCACACGCTCGCTCAAGTCGGGTGAGACGCAGTTCGAAGGCGAGCATCAGTGCACCGGCTACGTCGGTGACGGCGGGTGTCAGCGGTTGCTGCGCTACACCGCTACCGCCACCTACAAGTGAGCTAGCGGCTCCGACCCGCGATCGCGTTGTCAGGGGCAATTCGGGCGCTTCCCGCGCTGCTGTGTGGGTTCGGCTGCTACGGCTGGGTGCGCGCGCGAAGAGACGACTGCTGAACGGCGGAAGCGGGCTCGTTGGGCTCGGCCTCTTGCTCGGGGCGAATCTGCGCCGACGTCGTCGCCGCGGGCGATAACACCACCGCAGGCGCGGCCACGCGCCAAAATGAGCCATGATGCTGCCCGCGTCATGGCTTGCTCGTCCTGGAAGGTCCGTCTCGCTGTCGCCCTGCTCGTCACGCTAGCCGGATGCGAACGGCAGCCACGCGCGCGCGAACGCGAAGCGGCGGAAGCTGAGGCAAAAGCGCGCATACGTGCCGCCGCAGCCGCGCGCCGCGCCGCAGAACCACTAGCAGAAGAGCCCCCGGTCGAGACCTTGCGCGTCCCAGGCTCGGGCCTGCCCTGCAAGGTCGACGACGCTTTCGCCGCCAAGTGTCGACGTTGCCACACCATACCGACCCGGCACGGCGCGCCGTTCGTCTTCTTGACCTGGGACGACACGCGACAAGAACGCCTCGGTCAACCGCTTTACACGGTGATTGGCCGCGCCGTTCGTACCAATTTCATGCCCTACCGTGTGCAGGCCAATCCACCCGTGCAGCCGCTGACCGACGACGAAAAGAAGGCCATCTTGGACTGGGTCGACGCGGGCGCCCCACGCGAAGAATGTGACCCGCTTGCACCGGACGGGAAAAAGCCAGCCAAAGCGCAGCTCAAAGCCTCGCCCGCTGCCAGCACCAAGCCGAAGCGCTGACGCTCGGCAATACAACCGCGTTGCTGTCGAGCAAGCTCAGCGCTACGGTCGCCCACCATGAAAGAGCTGATCTCGCAGTTGGTCGCAAAGGCCGATCTGAGCGAAGCCCAAGCCGCGAAGGTGGCTGAGGTCGTTCGCGGTTTCCTTTCGAGCAAGCTGCCCGAAGCGCTGCGCGGCCCCGTCGAGGGCGCGCTGACCGGTCAGAGCGTGGACAGCGCAGTCGATCAAGCCAAAGGGTTGCTCGGCAAGCTGTTCTGAGACGCGACGACACCAAGACCGTTACTCACGCCCCATTCACGGAGGCTACGCGATCATCTATGATTTCAAGAGCCATGTTTAAGCTTGTAGTTTGTCTCGCGGCGCTGTTTTGCCTGAGCTTCCCCGCTAGCGGGCACGCCCAGTCCATCATCAAGCAGCCCGGTAACCACCCTGAGTACACGGTGGAAATCGAGCCGCATCTGGCATTTCAATGGGCCAATCGCTCGGGCGCGAGCGACGGCTTCGGGCCGGGTGTGCGCGTCAACATCCCGTTCGTGCACAACGGGCCCATCAGCAGCATCAACAACAACATGGGCATCACCTTCGGGCTGGACCTCACGTTCGGCGATGGTGGTCCCGGTTGGTGCTACGGCCGTTACGACCGCAAGGATTGGCTCAACGGGCAAGACTGCAGCGTCACCGAGCTGTGGCTGCCAGTCGCCATGCAGTGGAACTTCTTTCTCACGAAGGTAGTCAGCGTGTTCGGCGAGCCCGGCTTCGCCATCGCGCACCGGCGCTGGAACTACAACTGGTACTGCAACGGCGGCGCTGGCCCCTACTGCGATCAGAAGTACACCACCAACAACTTGGAGTTCA
>JAYUYU010000377.1:0-2224 GCA_043752365.1 Myxococcales bacterium
TTAGCCGCGACCATGGAGCGCGAGTTTCGGCCCGGTCACCTGTCGGCGACCGCGGCCATTTTGGCCAGCTTGTGGTTGGCCGTCGGCGTCGGCATCCGCAAGCCGTACATCGCACTATTTCGCAAGGCGCTGAACCGTGGCGGCGTGGAGCGCGAGTTCATGCTTGCCGAGCTCGACTTGACGTCAGTCGAAACGCTGGTGGAGGCGCTGGCGCGATCCCAGCCAACCGAAGTCGTCGCGGCCATGAACGTGCTGTCCGAGCGCAAGCGCCAGCGGCTCATTCCGGCGCTGATTCTGCTGCACTCGGACGAAGGGGTGCTAGTCCGCGCGCTCGAGCTGTTCGGGCCAAGCGGCCGCAAAGACTGGCATTCCTTGGCCGAACGCCTACTCGAATCGCCTGCGCGGCGGGTGCAGCAGGCGGTGGTCCGCGCCTTCGCGCTGGCCGGGGAAGCGGACCAGCTGCGGCGTATCACGCGGCAAGGCAACCCGAGCTTGCGCACGTTCGCGGCGCTGTACTTGGCGCAGCTGGCCGGCGAGACAATGAGCGGTGACCCGCTGGGTTGGGAGCTGTTCGCCAAGGACGACGACGAGCATTCGCTGAAGCTAGCGTTCATCGAAGCCTTGGCGGCACACCCCACGTCGGACACGCCACAGCTCTTGCTGCGCTTCGCGCGGCTGCAGCCGCTGGCCGGCGCGGTTACGGCGGCGCTGGAGGTGGCGGGTGACGAATCGTCGATCGATTTCTTGATCGGTCGCCTGAAATGGGCCGACGACCGCCTGCTGGCGCGGCGGGCGTTGACGCGCTTGGGGCAGCCAGCTTTGGAAGCGCTGGCGCGAGCGCTCTACGACGAACGGCTCGAGCGCCGGGTACGCATCCACGTGCCGCGCAGCATTTCGGCGTTTTTGTCGAAGGAAGCGCTGGCGATTTTGCTGAAGGCCCTGGTCGCTCACGAAAATGGCTTGGTGCGCTACAAGGCCCTGCGCGGTTTGGAGCAGCTGGCGCTCGAGACGACGTTGCGCATCGACTCGGGGCCGCTGTTTCACGAGCTGACGCGCAACGCAATCGAGTTCTTGCGGCTGTTCTCGGTCGAGCTGGCGCTCAAGCTCGATCGCCAGGCCTCCTCGCAGCAAGAGACACAGTTGGTGATGGACCTCTTGGACGACAAGATCGCGCAGTCACGCGATCGGCTGTCGCGGCTACTGCAGGTGTTGCACCGGGGCGACGACATCCCGGCGATTTTTGCGGCGCTCGTCTCGACCGATCGCAGGCGCCGTGGCCGGGCGGTCGAATTCTTGGACGCGCTGATCCGCGGCTTCGATCGCTCGTCGGACGACGCCGCCGTGCTACTCAGGCTGGTGGTCGACGACTTGCCGGACGAGCTTCGCGCCGAGCGGGCGCGCGAGCTGGTCGGCGCCTTCCCGGATGCGCGCGCTGCGCTCAGCGCGCTCGCAGGTGATGCGGACGAGGTGGTGAGCTCGCTTTCGGTTCGGGCGCTCGAGCGCTTGGGCTCTTTGCCGCCGCCGGCTCGGCCGCTTTCGGTGCTGTCGGAGCGCCCCGCATGAAAGTCGCCGACAGCGAGCGCTTGAAGCGCGAAATCTTGCTGCGCACCATGTTCCCCAGCATGCCGGTGGCGGCGCACGTGCGATTCATCGAGCTGTTGGACGAGGTCACGGCGGCGCCCGGCGAAATGGTCTTCGAGCCCGGCGACCCGCCTGATCGGTTCTTGTTCCTGATCGAGGGACGCGTGGCGATGGAGCGCGAGGGAATGCGCGCCTGGGAGTTCGTGCCGTTGGCGGTCGTGGGCGTCATCGACGCCGTGCTGGGGCGACCGCGAACGCGCGGTTGTCGCGCGTTGGAGCCGAGCCGCTTTCTGTCGCTCAAAATGACCGACTGGTTCGACATGCTCGAGGACAACGGGCAGGTGGCGCGCGCCGCGATTCGCAACTTCGCGATGCAGCTGCATGGTCGTTGGCGAAAGCTGGCGCCGCGCCTTTCACGGCACAGCGAAACGCCGCCGCCGCTGGTCACGGGGCCGCTCCAAACCTACGACAAAATCTTGGTCTTGCGCCGCTCGGCGACTTTGCGTTCCGCGGGCATGCAGGCCATCGCCAGTCTGGCCACGGTGGCGGAGCCTCTGAACTTGAAGCCGGGCGAAATCTTGTTCGACGTCGGCGCGGCCGACGAAAGCTTGTACTTCGTCGCGCGCGGCGCAGTCGAGCTCAC
>JAYUYU010000378.1:0-5906 GCA_043752365.1 Myxococcales bacterium
AAAAGCCGAGCGTCGTTTCCGAGTTCGGCATCCATTCGAACCTCGACTGGAGCAACTACGCACTCGTTCCCAGCGAGCGGCAGGATTTGATCGACGGCATCCTCGCGTTGGATCTTGGTGATCAGGGCCGCGTAGGCTAGACGAGCGCAGCTTGCAGCGGCCGGCAGGCAGGCAGCCAATCGAGTCGCGCGACGCGCGCGTCGGCCTTCCTAGCCCTCCAGAGCGTCAGTAAAATCTGAGACAGGCCTTCGTCGACCGCTACGTGGCGCGTCCGCGGGCCCAATCGCCTTCCTAGGCCCCCAAGCTGCGCGATCAAAATTTCAAGAGGCCTTCGTAGGCCTCTAAGTGCCTGAAATTCGATCGGGCCCCCGCCAGGAAATGGCGATGCCTTCAGCGCAATCAGCACTTAGAGGCCTACGAAAGCGTCGCCCTTTCTTTTCGCGCCTGTTGGAGGCCTAGGAAGCCCGCGCGAAGTTTTGATTCCCTCACCTAGAGGCCTACGAAGCCTTCGCGAATTTTCAAGCGACCACTGGAGGCCTAGGAAGCTCTGACCTCCGAAAATGCCAGAGACGGCTAGAGGAGCGGATCTAGGCATCAAGTTGCTCCGGCTGAGAGCCATGCCTGACCTAGCCCCGGCTTGCGCGCCGCGGTGTGCCAATCTTCACAAGCCAGCGGCACAACTGGCACAGTCGTGAATAGCGCAACTATCTAGTAGTTTCTGCCAATTGCGAGCATCAAGGTCACGGGCGAGCGCGCTTCCGTAGTTGGCACACTTCGTGAAGGTTTCGGCTTAACCCCGAGGGCTTCACCATGCGTTTGCATCGCACCAAGACTGGTTCGCTTCGTTCTCCCCGCTTCCGTTCGGCGCGGTTCGTGTTGCTGCTGGCAAGCTCGCTCGGGGCGGGGGCGGCGTGTGGCTCCGACTCGAAGCCGCACAGCAACGTCGTCGTCGTTCAAGGCTCGGGTGATCACGCCGAGAACGGTGTGCTGTCCGTCGACGAAGCCAAGATTCGCGGCAGCATCGCGGACGGCACGCTCAGCGTCGAAGTGCCGGTCACGTCACTCGTGGACCACGCTGCTTCGGGCAAGCTGATGCTGCGACTGCTGGGCGTCGACGGCAAAGAAGAGGTCGGCTCGGTCGAGCTTCCCTACTCTCTGGAGGCAGAAGAATCTGCCACCTTGAGCGCAAGCCTTGCGGCCCCCGAGGGCCTCGACGCGCAGTCGGACCTGGTGGCTTACAGCGTGCGCGTGGACGACGGCGCCGCCAAGCCGAGCCTGCGCGTGACGCGCAGCTTGATGTACGTGGTGCCGCTGCTGGACCTGCGCGTCGAAGGCCCGGGCACGCTGCGACCGGCGCGCGACGGCTACTACCGCGTGCGCGTGCAGAATGCGCTCGATAACGCGCCCGTGGAGGGTCAAGACGTAACGTTCGAGCTGCTGCAAAACGACGAGGTCGTGCAGACGCAAGACGTCACGACCGAGGCCACGGGCGACGCCCAGGTGCAGATGCAAGTCGACAGCCCCGGCGAGTACAAAGTTCGCGCCCGCATGGCCTCGCACGGCACCAAAACCAAGCCGGAAGACAACATGAAGGTCGACAGCGGCGCTGGCAAGCTGCTGCTCACCAGCGACAAACCCATCTACCAACCGGGCCAGCTCATCAACCTGCGCGCGCTGTCGCTGGCTCGCGACGGCAACAAGCCGATCGCCGGCACGCCTGCCACGTTCGAGGTCGAGGACGGCAAGGGTAACAAGATCTTCAAGAAGGCAGTCAAGACCGACAAGTTCGGCGTCGCGGCCACGACCTTTCAGCTGGGCGGCATCCTCAACGAAGGCACCTTCAAGCTGCGCGTCATCTCGAGCGACGTGACGAGCGAGAAGACCGTCAACGTGTCGCACTACGCGCTGCCCAAGTTCGACGTAGCGGTGAAGACCGAAGAACCTTGGTATGCGCCGGGCAGCACCGTCAGCGGTACCATCGACTCGAAGTATTTCTTCGGCAAGCCCGTGACGGGCTCGGTCATGGTCGAGGGCTACTCGGTCGATGTTGGCGCGACACTGTTTCAAAAGACCATGGGCACGCTCAGCGCGGACGGGCACTACGAATTTTCGCTCGCGCTGCCTGCAGTGCTGCCAGGCTTGCCGCTCGAGCAAGGCAACGCCGCCATCGAGCTGCGCGTCACCGTGACCGACAGCGCCGGGCAAAACGTCGAAAAATCGACGTTGGTGACGGTCTCGGCCCAAGGCGCCAACGTGGCGCTCGTGCCCGAGTCGGGCGCGCTCGTGCCGGACATCGAGAACGAGCTGCTGCTGTTCGCGACCGATCCGCTGGGCACGCCGCTAGCGAACGCGGCCGTACGCTTGACGGCTCCTGACGGCAGCGAGTTGGATGCCACGACCGACGCTTACGGCCAGGCGTCGCTGGCCTGGACCCCGCCCACGGATAAGGAGCCGAAGGGCACCTTCAAGGCTCTCGTCACGCTCGACGGCGGCAACACTGTCGCCTCGACGTTCGACTTCTCCAAGCAGACCGGATCTGACCATCTGCTCTTGCGCACCGACAAGTCGGTCTATCAACTGGGTGACACGGTGAAAGTCGACATCACCTCGACTGAGGCGACCGGCACCGTCTACGTCGATTGGCTGAACGACGGCCAGACCGTGGACATGCGCACGCTCACGGCCGTGGACGGTATCGCCAGCTTTACGACCACCATCGACCCCACCCTGGCGGGGAGCAACCGCATCGAGGCCTACTTGGTCGATGCTGACGGCCAAATCGTACGCACGGGTCGCACCGTCTTTGCGCGCAACGACGCCGCGCTGAACATCGAGATGACCGCCGACCAGGACCTGTACGCGCCCGGCACCCCGGCCAAGCTCACGCTGGCGGTGACCGACGAAAACGGCGAGCCCGCGGTGGCGGCGCTGGGCCTGCAGATCGTCGATCAGGCAGTATTTGCGCTGGTTGACGCGAAGCCGGGCTTGCTGCGCACGTACTTCGAAATCGAAGACCAGCTCGCCAAGCCGGAGTACGAAATCCACGCGCCAGCCGCCGACTTTTCGAGTCTGCTGTTCCAAGAGACTGCGCAGAAGAGCAAGGCTGCCAATCAGGCCGCGCAGAAGAAGACCAGCGCCGCGCTGGCGGCGATGAAGAACACGTCGCTCACCGGCATTCAGCACGGCGCCCTGGGCGAGGTATTGGCGGCAGCCAAGGGCAACCTGCAACCCGCCTACGACGCGTTCAAGCTCGACCTCACGGCTGGCTTGAACCAAGCGGCCACACAGGCTGTCGCCGTTTTGAAAACCCGCGGCTGCGAGCCCTACAGCACCTGCGGCACGACTGACTTTTCCACGGCGTTGGGCGACGAGCTCGAGAAGAGCGTCACGGTTTACGACTTTTGGGGCAATCTGTTCCAAATCACTAGCGACTATTCGCAGATCACGTTGACGGGAGCGGGGCCCGACGAGCGCTTCGCGACCAGAGACGACGCCGCGCTGCAGTTTCCGATCAGCGGGCTCGACATCGGCAAAGGCACCGGCGGCCTCCCGATCTTCGAGGGCGAAGACGGCTTCGCCAATGGCGCCCCCAGTGGTCCCGGCCTCGCCACCGGCGGCGGCAGCAGCACTGCCGCAGGTGGTGGCTCCGCCGTGGGCGCGGGGGCAGCGGGTCCGCGCGTTCGCACCGATTTTCCCGAGACTTTGTACGTGAATCCGTCGGTCATCACCGACGCCAGCGGCAAGGCGACCATCGACGTCGACATGGCCGACAGCATCACCGAGTGGCGCGTCTCGGCGCTGGCCAACTCCGCCGACGGCCGTCTCGGCGGCAGCGAGAGCGGCATTAAGGTCTTTCAAGATTTCTTCGTCGACGTGAGCTTCCCGGCGGCGCTCACGCGCGGCGACAGCGTCACCTTCCCCATCGCCATTTACAATTACCTCGACGTGCCGCAGACCGTGTCGCTCGAGCTCCAAGCCGGAGCGTGGTACACTGCGCTGGGTCCGACCACGACCAGCGTGAAGCTCGAGCCGGGCCAGGTCACGGGCGTGAGCTTCCCCGTCAAGGTGAACGACGTGGGCTTGCAGACGTTGACCGTGATCGCCAAGGGCGATCAAAAGTCCGACGCCGTGGCGCGGACGGTGCGGGTAGTGCCGGACGGCAAGGCATTCCCGCGAGGCTTCTCGGGCAGCCTCGACACGCCCAGCGCCACGCACTCGGTCACGTTCCCGGCCAACGAGGTACCGGGCTCGGAGCAGCTGTACGTCGACATTTTTCCGGCATTTTTGGCCCAAGCCGTCCAGGGCATGGACAGCATCCTCGCGGAGCCGAACGGCTGCTTCGAACAGACGACGTCGTCGGCGTGGCCCAATGTGCTGGTCACGCAATACATGAAGGACACCAAGCAGATCGCGCCCGAGATCGAGATGAAGGCAGAAGCCTTGATGTCGACGGGCTACCAGCGTTTGCTGACGTTCGAGCACAAGGGCGGCGGCTTCTCCTGGTTCGGCGAGCAAGATCCGGAGCCGTTCTTGTCCGTGACGGCCTTCGGCATCATGGAATTCTCCGACATGGCTAAGGTCCACGAGATCGACGAAGCCATGCTGGCCCGCACTGTGCAATGGATTGTCGGCCAGCAGCAGCCGGACGGCTCGTTCAAGGGCGACATGTCCGAGTTTTTCAGCTTTCACACCAGCGTGGTGCGCAACACCGCGTTCACGGCTTGGGCGCTCGCAACCGCTGGCGAGACAGGTCCATCAGTGCAGAGCGCGCTCGACTACGTGAAGCAAAACCTGGGTAAAGACAACGATCCGTACACGCTCGGCATCGTTGCCAACGCCTTTGCGGCGGGCGCCCCGAATGATCCCGAGCTCACAACGTTGCTCGACGAGCTGGACGCTGCCAAGCAAAGCGGCGACGACGGCGTGCATTGGGACGCGGGCGAGACGCAGACTAATTTCTACAGCGGCGGCGACGACGCAGCCGTCTCGGCCACGGCGCTGGTGGCCTACGCCATGCTGCAAAGTGGCTACGGCCAAGCCACGGTCGAGGGCGCGCTCAAGTACCTGACCAGTAAGAAGGACGCCAACGGCAACTTCGGCTCCACGCAAGCCACCATCTGGACATTGCGCACGCTCTTGCTCTCGGCCACGAAGGGCACCAAAGGCGCCGTCGGCAGCTTCCACGTGCAGGTCGATGGCAACGACGTGCAAAGCGTCTCGCTCACCAAAGCGCAGAGCGACGTCATGACCCGCATCGACCTGACTCAGCTGGCCGGACCCGGCGCCCACGACGTCACGCTGGCCTTCACCGGGACAGGCACGCCCAGCTACAACGTCGTGGCCAGCCACAACCTAGCCTGGGCCAACGTACCCGCCGAGCCGAAGGGCCCGCTGTCCATCGACGTCGCCTACGACAAGAGCGACTTGTTCGTCGACGACGTGGTGAAAGCCAGCGTCACACTCCAAAACAACGAAACCGTCACGCAAAACATGGTGTTGGTCACGCTGGGCATCGCCCCCGGCTTCGCCGTAAACACCGCCGATCTCCAAAAGTACCTGGCCGACGGCAGCCTCTCGAAGTTCGAGACCACCGGCCGCCAGCTCATTCTCTACATCACGGCTTTGGCACCCAGCGCCAAGCAAGTCTTCAACTACAGCTTGCAAGCGACCATGCCCGTCAGCGCCGTCGACGGCGGCGCCGAAGCGCGGCTGTACTACGAGCCCGAGAAGAAGGCGCGCTCAGCGTCGAAGAGCATGAAGGTGGCGGCGCGGTAGCAGCGCTGGGCGAGGCCCCTGACCGAGTGTTAGCGTGCTCGAGCGCGAACGCCTGTTCAAAGAATCCAAGCTGGTGCTCGACACCCGCGACGCGCTGCGCGGCATCGCGGGCGATCGCAGCAAGGTTTACG
>JAYUYU010000379.1:0-14177 GCA_043752365.1 Myxococcales bacterium
CCAGCACTGATCACGGAGACGCGGTCGTCGGCTTCGACGTCTGGTGCGAGGACGAACTGGCAGTTGTCGAAAAGCAGCTGATGCGAGCCCGGCACCAGCGGCGAGTCGAGGTCCAAGCCAAAGCCGACGGCGCCGAACACCAACGAGCGCTCGGTTTCCTTGGTCAGGTCGAGCTCATCGGTGCGCTCTGACAGCACCAGGGTCGAGTTTACGATTTCGACATCGTGAGGTACCCGGATGTAGTTGTGCGAGAGCGAGGGAACACCGGTCATGAGCACCGAGTCTTGGATACGTACGCTCGAGTCTGGGGCGGTCAGGCGGAGCGGTGCCTGAGCCATCTTCAAACGCCGGGCCCTGAAGCTGGAGCCGCCGCTGAGCTCGAGCTCGAGATCCCCTGAACTGAGCGTCACGTCCTCGACTTCAGCGTCGAGCACTCCAGAGGCGGCGAACCCGGTGGGCGTCGAGCCGAACCAGAGCCCACTCGTGCCTTCGCTGGCGCTGCCCGTGAGGTTCGTGCCGATCACGCTGATGTTGCCGCCGATTACACCCAATAACTCCCGCCACAGGTCGTGTCCCGAGATGTCGCACAAGGTGACGTCGGCGTTGTCCCTCACCGCTACTCCATCTCCCGTGCCGGAGCGGAGCGACAAGCCCTCGAGGGCGACGCGTGCCCGTCCAGCGGTGGCAGAATCAGCCGAGATTTGCAGCAGGTGAGCCTCTTGCATGGCGTAGTCGCGAAATTCGCCCTGCTCGTCGCGTCGGCCGTCGATGCTGGCGCCCTCGATGAGGGTCGGCAGCGAGTCCTCTGCACCAGCGTACGCCACTCGCAACGTCACGGTGAGCGGGTCTGCCGCTGCGGGCCGATGAAACACGGCGCCTCTTGCCGACACGGTGATGCCCAGCGGGACCTCCAGAGTTTTGACCTCGTAGTCCCCAGGGGCGACGACGACGACGCCTCGCCCACTTTCGGCGGCCGCCGCGAGCGCGGCCTGCAGAGCGGAAGTGGAGTCATTGGCGCTGCCCGGCGTGACCGAAAACTCGGCCGCCGCGTCGATCAGCCGCGTTCGGTCGTCGTCCTCGATGACCACTGGTCGTGAACGTGGGCCGTCCCAGATGGCGCCCTGGGGCACTCCGATTTCGACCGAGAAATATTCGTCGGTTTCGGCCAAATCGTCATCTGTGACGAGCAGCGGGATCTGCGCGCGCAGCTCGCCGGGCGCAAACACCAGCGTTCCCGAGCTCGCTTCGAAGTCGCGTGCTGGACAAGACGACTGGGCGTCGCCTGCGCGCAGCGCGTACGGCACGGAGACGGGCTCGGGCGACGCCACGCTCAATCGCAGCTGGAGTTCCGAGACACCGCTGTTCTCGGCCACGTGGGGCGCCGCTGTGTCGAACGCGACCGTGATCGGAATGAAGACCGTGTCTTCGGTCGCTCCGCAGCCGCCCAGCGCCGCCGCCGCGACCAAGCAGGCCTTGACGTAGGCACGTTGAAGCGTGGGAAAACTCACTGAAAGTTCGGTTCAGCGAGCATCCAGCACTTGCAGGCGTTCGGTCAAGGTGCGCGCCTCGAGGCTGGTCGGATAGCGGGCTCGATATTGCTCGATGGCGCGGCGCTCTTCGGAGGAGCGCCCCAGCGCGCGTAGGGCACGGATCTTACCGGAGAGGGCCTCCTGGGCGAGTGCCCCGGGGGCGCTCAAGTAGGCGTCGAAGTAGGCCAATGCCTGACTTGGGTTCTTGCGCTGCTCCAGCTCGAGCGTACCCATCAGCGGCAAGACGCTTCTGGCTCCAGAACTGCTCGGAAACTCGCGCGTCAGCTCGCGGTAACGAGCCAGCGCTGCTGCCGTGTTGCCCGCCTTCAGCTGCGCACGCGCTTGCTCCAGCAGCAGCTTGGGCGAGCTTTCGGCTCGCTCTGGCGACCCCGCAGGCAAAGGCGCGGAGCGTGACGGGTCTGGCGGCGCGACGTCGTTCGTCGGTGCAGGCTCGTCGACGTCGACTCGCAGCTCCGTGTGCTCTCCGGCACGGACCTCGGCCGTGTACTGCGTTTCCGAGCCCTGCACGTTTTTGACCGTAAGCCGATGCTTGCCGGTCGCTGTGAAGGTCTGAAACGGCAGCGCGAAGCTTTTGCCGTCGTCGAGCGTCGCGCGTAGCCCTACCTGGCTGCCCAGCAAAGTGAGGATACCGACGTCACCCGTACGACCAAGCGCGAGGGGAGCGAGTAGCTCACGCAGCTGTGCTTCCTCAGCGCGGCCGATCGCCGCGAGTGCGGTCGACGGACTGGGCAGCACCGTCCAGCGCGAGTGTGCCGTTATCAGGTTGGCTCGGCTACCAGCGGTTACCTGGACGCTGCCATCGAGCACCAGCACGTTGGCCGCCCCTGCTCGCAGATCGACCCCGAACGTGGTGCCCTTCGCCTCGGCGCGCAGCGTGTCAGTTGCGAGCGAGAACGTGGCTCCCGCGGCACGCTGGGTCAGTGTTGCCAGGCACAGTCCTGCTTCCACGTTCACGGTCCAGTGATCGCCGTGCAAGGTGGCCAACTTGGCTCGGCTGTGCGGCGCCAGACACACATCGATACCGGGATCGATCGTCAAGCAGGCTTGCCCGGCGCCCGTCTCGACGACGCTGCCTTCAGCAAGCGGCCCGCCGCCGACGCGCTGTGCCTGGTTTGCGCTCAGGGCCCCTCCGAGAAACACGAGCTCGGCACGAGCCACCGGCGCGCGCCCGAGGCTGGTCAGCGACGCTGCGCCCTCGCTCGTTGGTCTACCTGCGCTCTTCAGGAAGAACACGGTGGCTGCCGCAGCAGGCAGCAGGGCCGCCACCCACCAGAGCGAGTGGCGCGGCAACCGCGTTGCCGGCGCGGCGACAAAGCCTGCGGGTCCGACCAGACGCAGCGCACGCGGGCGAGCTTGCGTTACTCGCTCGAGGACGTCGCTGATAAGGGCTTTGTCGCTCGGGTCCGCTTTCGCTTGCTCGAGGAACTGCCGAAAATCCGCAAGCCGCGCCTCCGTCATTTCGGAGTCTTGGCGCGCCCCCTTGGTCATCGAGGGCCTCCCCGTTCCAGCCCTTTGCGGTCACGCTCGAGCAGTTGCCGCAGCTGCTTGCGCCCCGCCGCCAGTCGGTCTTTCACGGTGCCGAGCGGTGCGCCTGTCAACTCTGCGATTTCCTCGGGGCTGTAGCCCAGAGCGTGGCGAAGGACCATGACTTCTCGGCGCGCGTGGCTCAGTGTTCGGAACAGGGCTTCGAGCCCCGCTGTCTCCAGACCGACAGCATGGTCGGCCCCGCCCCACGGTTGAGTGCCCGGGCTAAGCCAGCGCGCCAAGAGACTCTCCCGCGCGCGCTCTTGGCGACGGAGGTGCAGCACCGTTCGGGCCGCGATGCGGTCGCTCCAAGCGACTAGATTGCCGGGGGTGCGGTAGTTGCCCGACGAGCGCAGGATTTCGAGTAGGGCCTGTTGCGCGGCGTCGTCGGCGTCTGCCGACGAACGAGCAAGCATCAGGGCCAAACGCCGAACCCGCGGTGCCAGGCGCTCGAGCAGTGCAGTCTGGGCGCTGCGTTCGCCAGTAGCTACGGCTGCCATCAGCCGCATCTCTTCGTCTTCATCGCGCTGGCTAGTCAGGGGCACGGCTCCATGGATCATGGGACCGACGCGCGCTGGCGGGCCGGAAAAAAAAGCGACGGGAGCAAATCAAGGCGCGCGCAGCTCGAGCGCCAAGCCACCCATTCCAACCAGCTTGAAAGGCTCCGTCAAGACACGATTGTCAGTCACCGAGGCAACGAAGCGAATCGGCTTCGGGAAATAGGCCGCACCCAAGACGGCCTCGACGGCCAGAAACGCGAAGATGCGGTAGCGCAGCTGACCCAGGAGCTCACCCCCAATTCGGGTGGTGTTTACGTCGGCGCCGAAGGCCACGCCCGGGGCGGCCCTCTCGGCTCTTCGTCGCAGAAGCTCGGTCGAGAGCCCGAGCGACAACTCTGCTTCGATGGTCTCGTTCGTCCAGGCAAAGCCTCCGTCCAGCGCCAGTTGAGTGCGGTCGAGCTTGAACGAGCCGAATTGCGAGGCGAAGCTGGCCGCAAAATAGTGGGCTGCGCGAAGCCTGACCGTGCCTGCATTGCGGAAGCGGAGGCCGAGCGACGTCGCCGGTCCAGCCTGCACGGGTACTTGTCGATCGAACGACGCGAGGCGCGCGCCGAGTGAGCTAGTCACCAGCAGCGCGGCCGTGGCGCGAGGCGCAGGTTGCTTACGAATAGGACTAGCA
The DNA here is from genome assembly GCA_043752365.1 of Myxococcales bacterium. GTDB lineage: Bacteria > Myxococcota_A > Polyangia > Polyangiales > Polyangiaceae > PMG-095. The sequence continues at coordinate 4,254 of JAYUYU010000379.1, forward strand.
GAAACGACGGGAGCGACAGGCGTGGTCGCGGTCAGTTCGAAGCCTTCCCGGAGGGCGCTCGCTGCGGCGCCCAGGATGCTCACCGTCGCCTCGAGCGCGGCGGCATCGTTGCTCGGTCCCGCCTGTTCACGATGCAGGGCCTTGTTCCTGGCGACGTCGACGATAGTCATCGTCCACGTCTGGCCAGAGCGGACGTCCAAAATAACGCGCATCAGGACGTCGGCGCCGTTGCCGCCGGCGCTGGGCGGCTCGGCCGCTGTGACGTCTTTGGTGACGAGCTGCAAGCTACTGTTCGAGAGCTCGGTTGCCAGGAGACTCAGCAAGGAAGCGCGATCTGTTTCCGAGAGTTTGCCCCAGATTGACACCTCGACTCGAACTCGCTGCAAAGCCGCCGAAAGCCCACGTGCCTCCCCGCTGGCAGCTACTGACTGGGCCAGCGCAGGCGCGACTGAAGTCACCATCAAGAGGAGAGGCGTGAGCAACGCGCCGACGAAAACTCGCATCGTTTCTACGAACGAGCCTAGCAGGTTGGCCATCACCTCCGGGGACTGGAAGACCACTGGCTCTGTCAGGAGCAGCGAGCACTCGTGGCACGGCCAATCTCAGTCTCGGAACCTCGACGGTCGCGCCTTCAACAAGTCGGTCTCGCTGCGCGCCAGCATGGATTTGAGGAGTGGGTGTTGGTAGTGACGCTTGACGCTGATGGCAAAGAAGCTCTCGTACAAGTTGGGTAGTTGGCAGTATTCCTGAAGGCGGCCGTCGAGCAGCTCGTCACGCACGACTACCGTTGGCACCACGGCGGCGGCGGGAGCCGCTCTCGCCAACAGACGAAGCATGGCCATGTCATCGACCTCGGCCAAAATGGAGAAGCGTACACCGAGCTGCTCACACAGAAGGTCGAAGCCCGTCCGGATATCGCTGGCGGTGCTGGGCAGAATCAAGGGCAAGTCAGCTAGGTCATCCGGGAAGCGGAAGGCCTTGCCGCGCGGCCGAGGGGCACCAACCAGCGAGACGGCCTGACGCGCAATTCTTTGACAGCGCCAGGCATTTTGCGCGTCGCCCTGCACCGCGTGGTTGGAGAGCACCAAGTCGAGCGTGTGGGCGCTGAGCCGCGGCAGGAGCTCGGCAAGGCTGCCTGACTGCAAGACCAACTCGACGTCCGTGCGGTGGAGCAGGGGCCTTACGAAGCCTTTCTGAAAATTGCGAGACAGCGTGGCTACGGCGCCGATACGTAGCGCCTGGCGTTCGCGGCGCGTGCCGTCCCGAAGCGTGGCCACCAACTCGGAGCCCGTGGCGAAGATCCGCTCAGCGAACTCGAAAGCCATGCGACCTGCTTCGGTCAAGGCGAGGCTGCGTCCCTGGCGCAGGAACAGGTCGTGGCCCAGCTGCTGCTCGAGTTGTTTAATTTGCGTCGAGAGCGCGGACTGTGAAACGCGCAGCTGCGCCGCGGCGCGGGTGAGGTTGCCCTGCTTTGCGACAGCCCAAAAATAGTGCAGGTGGTGGTAGTTGAGGCGGGACACAATGTTCTGTTTATCAGAACGATTCGTTCTGAACTTGGCAGTTTACTTAAAGCGCGTAAGGCTTCACTCTCGGCGCGTTCCAGCAGCGAACCCGCCATGAGCTCCACCAGCGCCCTCGTTTCGGCCATTTCTTGGACCTACCTCGCCGTTCCCGCGCTCTATCTAGCGGGCGCGGCCGTCGTTTCGGCAGCCTCGCGCGCGCGCACGCCGCGGCCCTTCGGTCTTGCTAGCGGGCTGTCCGCGGCGGCTATCGTGGCCGCTGCGGTGTTAGCCGCGCTTAGCCCCGGCGTGCCCCCGCTCGCCGACCCGTTGGCCAGCCTGTTGGGATTCACGCTCCACGACACGCGAGTGTTGAGTGTGCGCACCGACGTGCTCAGCGGCGTGATGTTGCTGCTGGTCACCTTCATCGGCTGGGTGGTGGTCCGCTTCTCGCGGCGCTACTTGGATGGAGACCCGCAGCAGCTGGCGTATTTGCGGCGAATGTTGCTCACGTTGGCAGCCGTCAGCGCGCTGGTCATTAGCAACAATTTGCTCGTCATAGCGCTGCTCTGGCTGGGCACCAGCCTCTCGCTCCACGGTCTCTTGACGCACTTTGCGGAGCGGCCTGCGGCTCAGATTGCGGCCCACAAAAAATTCTTGCTTAGCCGCCTGGCCGACGCTTGTTTGCTTGGCGCGATCAGCCTGATTGCGTCGAGCCTCCACACTTTGGAGCTCGACCGCATCTTCGACATCGTGCAACGAACAGGAAGCCTCTCGCCAGCGGTAGCGCTCGGCAGCCTGCTTGTCGCGGTAAGCGTGCTGCTCAAGTGCGCTCAACTGCCCTTTCACGGTTGGTTGATTCAGGTCATGGAGGCCCCGACGCCCGTCTCTGCGCTCCTCCACGCAGGCGTGGTCAATATCGGCGGTTTTTTGCTGATTCGACTCGCGCCACTGATGACCCACGCCCACGTCGCGCAGACGCTGCTGCTGGTGGTGGGCGCGGCGACCGCGGGTATCGCTTCGTTGGTGATGCTAACGCGCATCAGCGTCAAGGTCATGTTGGCTTGGTCAACCTGCGCCCAGATGGGCTTGATGCTCGTGGAATGCGCCCTGGGCGCGTACGAGATGGCGCTGCTGCACCTGGTGGCGCACTCGCTCTACAAGGCTCACGCCTTCCTTAGCGCTGGTGGCGCCGTCGCGACGCAGCGCGCGGCCGTTATGGCGCCTCGCTCGGGTCGGCTGGGTTTTGGCCTGCTGTTCGTCGCCGGCGCCTTGAGCCTGCTGGGGCTAACGGCTGGACTGAGCTTGAGCGGAGTGAACGTTTTCGGTGCACCTGCGCAGTGGTTCCCGGTCGCCCTGTTGGGCCTTGCACTGCCTTCTCTGCTCTTGAATCTGCCGGAGCAGCGCAGCGGCAAGCTGCTGGTCAGCGTCGCTGCTGCCGCTCTGGGCGTCGCTGCATGCTTTGCACTGGGGCACGTCGCTTTCGAGAAGCTGTTGCCACACGGGCCCAAGCTTGGGGCGACGGCACCGGCCTCGGCCATCTTCGCCGTCGCTAGCCTGCTCGTGCTCTTCGTCACGCACACCTGGCTGCGCCAGCGGCCTGCGAGCGTCTTTTCGCGCTGGCTGTATCCGCGTGCTTTCGCAGGTTTCCACCTCGACGAGCTGTTCACGCGCCTCACGTTTCGTCTGTGGCCGGCGAAGCTGCCGGTGTCTCTTCCAGCTGGGCTGGCTTTGCCTCGACCCCACCAGAGTTCGTCCCAATGACACAATTCGCTTCGCGGGCAACGCCCGAGTCTTCTGTCTACCAGGCGGCGGTCAGCGCAGCTTGCGCCAGCATCGCGCCGACGTTCCCGCTGGACCGGTTCATTGCGGTCAATCCCTACTGGGGTTTCGTTTCGAAGCGGATCGACGTCGCCGCTCGCTATCTGCAGCAGCTTTCCGGAACCCGCATGCTCATGTCACGCTCGTGGTTTCGGGAGCGCTGGCAGAGCGGGGAAGTCACGCCCGCCCACCTGCAGACGGCGCTCGAGCAGTCGGGCAGCGGTGCGACAGTGGAAGAGCTGCGGCTGCTGCTGGAGCAAGACGAAGCAGAGGAACGAGTCGTTTCGCTGATGACGCACGTCGCCGACCAGGGGCGTGACGTCGGGCACCACGGATCTTGGGCGAGCTTCGTAACTCACAGCATCAGCCAGCTCTGTGCCTCGCACTTCGACGCCGGACAGGCCGCGTGGTCCGCGAAGCAAGACCTGGGGCTTTATCGCGCGTGGAAGGCCTTCGCCGCCGCAGATCGCAGCCCTGGGCTGCTGATGAGCTGCGATCTTAGACGCCTCGTCAGGCAGCTGCCAGAGTCTCGACATGCGCTGATTGACGAAGCGTTGGGCGAGCTCGATGTGCCGCCTCCACGCATGGCCAGCTACCTGGGCGCACTGCTCCTCGACGTCAATGGCTGGTCCGCCTGGTGCGCGTATCGGAGATTCCAAGCGCGCCTGACGGGGCAGGATGACGAAGCCATCGAAGAACTCGTGGCCGTGCGGCTGGCCTGGGAGCTGCTGTTGCTGCGGAGCGGTGGTGGCGGGCCACGCGAGTCCCTAGTGCGGGAGTGGCGAGCCGCACGGCTGCTGTTGCCCGCCGACGATGCGGCGCCGCCCGTGAGTAGCGAACGCGCGCTTGCTTGGGTCTGGCAGCAGGCCGTCGAAATTAGCTTTCAGGAGGGGCTCGCAGGGTCGCTGAAGAGCACGCGAGCGAGGCCCGAAGCGGAACCGCCCTTGGCGCAGGTCGTGTTTTGCATCGACGTACGCTCAGAGCCGTTTCGCCGTGGGCTCGAAGCCGCAGGCCACGCCGTACAGACGCTAGGCTTTGCTGGCTTTTTTGGCTTGCCAATCGACTACGCGCCACTCGGCACGCAACTGGTTCAAGCCCAGCTACCTGGGCTACTGGCGGCGCGGCTAAGGGTAACCGATGTGGCCGCCTCGGAAAGCGCAGGCGCGGCTTTGCAAGAACGCCGGAAAGCTCGCTTGGGCGCTGCACAAAGCTGGCTCGGATTTCAGCGAGCTTCGACGTCGGGGTTCGCCTTCGTCGAAGCCCTCGGGCTGGGCTACGCGTGGAAACTCGTGCAGGGGACGCTGGGGCTTTCGGCTCCCGAGGCCTTCGACCATGTCGGCCTGCGCGAACCAGAGCGAGAGCAGTTGCGCCCCCGCCTGGTCGGTACTGTCGCGGGGGCGCCACTAGAGTTGACGACGCGCGTCGAGTTAGTTCACGGAATTCTCAAGGCGGCTTCGCTCACGGGGGGCTTCGCGCGGCTGGTCGTGTTCACCGGTCACGGTAGCTCCACGAGCAATAACCCGCACGCCGCCGGGCTCGACTGCGGTGCTTGTTCTGGCCAAAGCGGCGCCGTGAACGCGCGGGTACTCGCCGCGCTCCTGAACGAGGCCGACGTTCGCGCTGGTCTTGCCGAGCGGGGCGTCGTGATTCCCGACACTACCCACTTTCTTGGTGGCATGCACAACACGACCACGGACGAGCTTAGGCTGTACGACGTGAGCGGGCTGCCTGATTCTCACCGCGGGGACTTGAATCAACTGCAGCGCGCGCTCTTGAAGGCAGGAGACCTGACACGCGCCGAACGCGCGCCCGCGTTGGGGCTCGTGGGTGACGCCCCGAGTTTACTTCAGGCGGTACGCAAGCGTTCTTGCGACTGGTCCGAGGTCCGGCCGGAGTGGGGCCTGGTCAACAACGCCGCGTTCATCGTGGCTCCGCGTCAGCGCACGGCGAAAGTGGGCTTGGAGGGTCGCGTCTTTCTGCACGACTACCGCCATCAAGCTGACCCGGATTTCTCGGTGCTCGAGCTGATCATGACCGCGCCGATGATCGTGACTCACTGGATCAACATGCAGTACTACGCCTCCACCGTCGACAATCAACGCTACGGCAGCGGGAACAAAGTCCTTCACAACGTGGTCGGCGGAAGCCTGGGCGTCTTCGAAGGAAATGGCGGCGATCTACGAATTGGTCTCCCGCTGCAGTCAGTCCACGACGGACGGCAGTTTCGTCACACGCCGCTGCGGCTCAGCGTCTTCATCGCAGCCCCCCGTCACGCTATCGAGGGCGTCATCGAACGCCACGCTCTCGTTCGCCAGCTGGTAGAAAACGAGTGGCTGCACCTGTTTCGGTTGGATGACCCGGGTGTCGAGCAGCGACGAGGCGGGGACTGGCACTCCGTCTGCTGAAAGGGTCGAAGCCGATGCTGCGCCGTCATGCAATCGGACTACGTCATCTGGCGCTTGCTGGCACGCTGACCCGATTCGGATTCAGCGAGCCAGCGACGCCGACGCTGCCCGGCGGCTCATCGCGGCTTACGAGCACGGCGGCAGTCACTGCGCCGCCCACCACGACGGCCCCCACGCCCAGCCACCAACCGAGGCTCGAGCTACGATCCGGCACGGGCACATTTCGGCGCTCGCCTGGACGGAGGAACAGATCCGTTGCGAAGCTCACCTCGCCCGCCGACTTGATCTCCAACCGGCGCGCACCGGCGCGTACATCGCCCGCGAAGTTGCCACGGCCTACCAATCTGCCATCGAGCAGCACGACGGCGTCAGCCGGCACGCGGGTGACGAGCAGCCGTGCGATATCGGGCTTCAGGTTCAAAAACGCTTGCGAAGTCTCGCCGAAACGCACCTCGACGTCGCGCACGGCGGCCACGTATCCTGCCTGCATCACGCTGATCCGATGCGGACCTGCAGGCAACTCCAGCGTTAGCGGGGGACTTTCGCGCGGAGCGCCGTCGACCGAGACGCTTGCGCCAGGGCGCGCCGGGCTCACCCTGATTTCTAGCCGGCCGAGCTTGACTTGCGGCTCGAGCACCAACGACATTTCCACGGGACCCGTCACCTCGAGACTCTGCTCGGCATCGCGGTGGCCGGTCAGCCTCATGGTGACGCGACGCCGCCCGAGGTCGATTCGACTTTCGGGCGCCAAGGGCGTCGTGCCGACGTTCATGCCATCGATGAAGACGTCGGCGCCAGATGGCTGGCTAAGTGCTGCTAGCGGAGCCGTGAGCGCGCGAAACGCGGCCATCGATCGCTGAATCTTCGCCTTCTCGGGCGCCGACAGCTGACCCGCCCCTTCCGTCAACGCACGGCTGAGCAGGGTGAGGCCCCGCGCGTAGTGGCCCAGGTCTCGCTCGACGACCGCCAGATTGACGAGCAGCCGGGGCTCGCCGGACAAGTCGTATGCGATCATGAACTGCGCCAGCGCGCCACTACTGTCCTTGGCGTCGTGGAGCGCCAGACCGCGTTCAAAGGCGGCCCGCGCCTCGCCACGCAGCCGTTCGCGCAGGGTCGGTGCCGCGCTGGCCGTGCTGGCTAACAGGCAGAGAAAGCAGCTCAGAAAAACGGCAAACCAGCGCTTCATCGCAAAATCTCCAGCTCGAAGGGACTCGAGGGCGGCGGTTGTCGACGAGGACGGACAGCCGAAGTGGCTGGAGCAGCAGCGCGCTGCGATGCAAGGGGCGTCGGCGTGCTCGAGCTACTCGTCTGGGGCATAGAGGATGGGGCGGATGGAACGAAAACGGCCGCCGGCGTTGGCGTCGGCCCCAGCGAGCTGAAGCTTGCAGGGGCACTCGCGGCGCGCGGGTCACTTGAAGCACTCTTCATCGAGGCTGGCCGTACGATGGCGATGAGGACCGCGGCCACGCCGGCGCAACCGACGGCAAACAAGCTCAACGCGCCTAGCGGGCGCTTTACGGTCGGGTGGCGGGTGAGCGCGACGGTGGGCAGGTCCCCCGTTGCTTCTCGACTGCGCTGAGAACGGGGCCCTGCCAGCTCGAACGAGGCGAGGACGCGGTTAGAGCGGTCGTCGGCAAACGGCGCTAGCGCCAGCGCCATCTCGCGCGCGTTGGCGAAGCGTTGCAGCGGATCTTTCGCCAGGGCACGCGCGACCACTTCTGCCAGGCGGGTTGGCGTCGTAGGCTCGACCTGGTCCAAGCGTGGCGGGGGCTCCGAAAATACACGATGCAACACGGCCTCGACGGTTTCCTCGTCGAAGGGGGGACGCCCGCTGAGGCACTCGTAGAGCAAGGCACCCACGGCGTACAAATCGCTCGCCGGCACGACGCTCCTAGGATCACGCGCCTGCTCAGGGGGCATGTAAAGAGGGGTTCCCATCAAGTGATGGCTCGCAGTGAGGCGTACCCCGGGCAGCGCGTCGATGTGGCTGATGCCGAAGTCGAGCAACTTGACGAACTCGGTCTCGCCATCCCGCTCGCTCAAATGCACGTTGCCCGGCTTGATGTCGCGATGAATGACGCCAGCCTCGTGACCCACACCCAGGGCGCGCAGCACTTGCAGCACGATGTGCACGGCGCGCGGCCGCTCGAGCCGGCCCTCTCGTGTGAGTACTTGCTCCAAGTCTTCACCGTCTAGAAATTCCATGACCAGAAAGGGCGCACCGTCGGGCAGCTCGCCCACGTCGAACACGCTAACGGCGTGGTCCGTGCGCAGCCTGGAAGCCGCCATGGCCTCGTGCTTCAGACGGCTGATCGCTTGAGCGTCGTTGCGGAACTGCGGACGGATGACCTTGATGGCGACGGTAGCATCACGGGCAACGTGTCGCGCGTGCAGGACCACGCTCATGCCGCCTTCGCCGAGCAGGCCCGTTACGATGTACTTGTCCGCGATGCGCGTGCCGGTCGGCGGAATCTCGGTCATGGCGGCTAACGATCGACGACTAGACCCGCACCCAAGCAGGTCGGCACGAACGGATCTTTTGGCGCGCAGCCAAACACTTCGTAGGTACCAAGCACTCGACCATCGCGCACCGCCTGACACACACCTGGCGCCAAACGCACCCGGCTGGGCCCTTCTGCTCCAAACTCCCAGCCTTCTGCTGCGTCGTAGTCGACTGTGACGGCCGCGTTGCGCTGGCCTCCGGCCGCATTGCGCGCGTCGTCGCGCCACACGAACTCCATGTTGACGTCAGCGCGTTCGACGCCGTCGACCACGGGTCCCGGCAACGTGCAGTCGTCGGCGAGCACGCTGCGCAGCGTTTCTCCCGAAAGCCAAACCCGTGTCGCCTGGTTGCAACTCGAGGCATCGTAGCAAGCCGTCGCGTCCTCCGGGAAGACCAACCCGGGCGCATAGGCGGGCTGCTCGGCAAGGTCGACCGATTCGGCCTCGCAGATGCCGGAGCGGCAGGTCTGACCCGCTCCACACGAAAGCAGGTCATCCGTCATGCACGCAATGCGAATCGGCATGCGTAACAGGCGCTGCTCGCTGCCGACGAACGAAAACGTCGCCCTCCGGAGCGCCCGCTCCTCGGCTCCAAGCCTGGCTCGAACCACGATAGTGATGGGAGAATCGCCCGAATCGTCGAGCGGTCGATCGATGGCCAGCGTTCCTGGAAGCAGGCGTTCGCCAGCGTTGTCCCGCGAGTAGACGTTGTAGAAGCGCTCGACGCCAGCTCGCTCGACGCTCACCTCGACGCTGTCGATGCCTTCGGGTATCGGCACCTCGCTGGTGATGGCCACCATCACGCTCGCTGGTGCGCTCGCATCCGCGCAGCCCCACGAGCCTGCCAGCAGTAAAGGGCCGAGTGTCGAGCAAGCACGAAGCAGTATCGGGCGCATGGGGTTCCCTTTCACCCACGAGCATGGACCGAAATACGGGCGGCTATAAGCCCATGCCGCGCAAGCGGTATGAAATACCGTATCTCGCAGAATACACCCAGCGAACCGCAATTTGCCCGCATTGGGCCAAAGAACACCGCGCAGGGCACGCGCGCTGGGGCTGAGCGAGTGCCGCAGCCCAGCGTGACATCCAGGCCACGCTCGCCGCCAATAGGGCTGCGACTTGGCCGGGGGTGACTCTGCAAAATGCCTTGCCGCCGCTACCGGGGTCGTCATAGCTACTTCCGCAGCTTGCGATTCCTCGGCTTTCATACTCCTATGTCGCAGCGAGCTTGGCTCCTCGCGAGCTATGGCTTGCTCGCGTGCGGCTCAGGTGGAGACATTCGTCTGTTTCCGCAAACCGCGCCGATCGATTCGCCCCCCGCCCAGACTCGGAACGCCATTCTCGCTCCGTACGCGTCGACCAGCATTTGGAATACGGCACTCGGTGACCAAGCTGCGCTCAAGAAAGTGGCGCTAAAGCCTGCGTCTGCCGGCGTCAGGACCGAGGCGGTCGCGCTGCTGCTGAACATCAAGGACCCGCCGCTTTCGGTGCAACATAGCGACGCAGGTTGGACCGGCGCCGACCGCTGTCCGGGCTCGCTGCCTGAACACTTCACGGCCTACTCCCCAGCCAATTTCCTGGTGCTCCAGGGCGAAGGCAAGAGCGGCACGCCGCTGGTGGCGTTGCAAGCTGACGGGCGCTCGCTCAAGCAGGGACTGCCGATGGCCCGCTGTGAGCCCGGCTCGCCCGCGACAATC
>JAYUYU010000380.1:0-2217 GCA_043752365.1 Myxococcales bacterium
TGCCTTCCGGAACTGTGTCCTGGTCACAGCTCGGGCCGCAGGCTGGCAACACACCAATAGCCGCCGCCAGGGCTACGCTCAAGCTAGCGCGGGAGGCGATCATCGCCCACCTGCACGGTAGGTGGACGGGTCCTTCAAGAGCGCGAAGGGGATTCAGCGGAGCACACTTTCCCAGGAGGGACAGAGACGCCGCCAGCCTGGACCCGTGTTTGCCGTAACCCATGTCAGTCTCCGGACTGACGGCATAGGGGAGACGCCCGGGCGCGTCAACGCAGCCGCCGTCGTCTCGCGCTTTGGCGCGGCGGGCATCGACGCGCAGCAGGGCGCGCACTAGAAGGACCGCCGATGGCTGGGTCGAGCAAGCATGCGTTCGCGTTCGTGTGGATCACGGTGCTGCTCGACATGATTGGGCTCGGGCTGATCATGCCGGTTCTGCCGGCCATCTTGCGGCAGCTCACTGGCACTGACGTTGCGGACGCGTCCATCTACGGCGGGTGGCTGTTCTTCGCGTACGCTGCAATGCAGTTCTTCTGCGCGCCCATCATCGGCGGCCTATCCGACGCATTCGGTCGCCGACCGGTGCTGTTGCTCGCCGTGCTCGGCCTCGGCGTGGACTACGTGCTCACCGCGTTGTCGCCCACCATTGCCTGGCTGTTCGTGGGGCGCTTGGTCGCCGGCGTCTTCGGCGCGTCGTACACGACTGCGAACGCCTACGTCGCCGACGTCACGCCGCCGGACGACCGCGGCAGGGCGTTCGGTCTGCTTGGCGCCGCCTTTGGCGTCGGTTTCGTGGTCGGCCCTGCCATAGGCGGCCTGCTCGGCGACCTGGGGCCGCGCGTTCCGTTTTTTGTCGCAGCCGGGCTTTCGCTAGCGAACTTCGTTTACGGCTTCGTCTTCCTGCCGGAGACGCACCCGAAAGAGAAGCGGCAGCCGCTACGCTGGAGGCAGCTGCACCCATTCGGCGCCGTCGTCAGTATCCCGGGCGGCAAGCACGTTCGCACGCTCGTGCTTGCGCTCTTTGCGCTGTTCCTTGGCTCCGCGGTTTATCCGGCGGTGTGGGCATTCTGGTCGATCGCGCGCTTCGACTGGAGCCCACGCATGATCGGCATATCGCTCGCGGCTTACGGCGTGACCGGCATTTTGACGCAGGCCCTACTGGTCGGCTTCTGCACGAAGCGTTGGGGCGAGCGGAAAACGGCGATCATTGGGCTCGTCCTCACGATCGTGAGCTTCATCCTCACCGGCTTTGCTTCGCAGACCTGGATGGTGTTCGCCGTCATCATTATCTCCTCCCCGGCCGCCGTCGCCATGCCCGCAATGCAGGCGTGGATGTCGAAGCTTGCCCCAGAGGATGCGCAAGGCCGGCTGCAGGGCTCCGTCGGCGCAGCCGAGGGCCTGTCGTCCATTTTCGGCCCCATCGTCATGTCGCAGGTGTTCGGCGCTTTCGAGCACAGCGTACCGGGTGCGCCGTTCTTCGTCGCTGCGGTCCTCTCCGTCGCGGCTTTGTCAATCGCCATGCGCGCAGCACCACCGCCGCCCAGCTCAGCAGAAGCCGCAGGGCAGCAGGCCGTCGCCCCAACCGCCAACTAGTCACTTGCTCAGCAAGCGCCGAACACGTCTGTCCGTTCCGCCGGCCCCCGCTCCGCTGGGCACGAAGCTTGCGCGCAGTCGTTGCATGGTCGCGTCACACGCTCGAAGCGCGCGGTTTTTGGGCATAACTCTGCTGATGGCTGGGGCATGTCGTCACACGCAGCCCAACCCGCACCAGCCAGAGCGGCAGGCCAAGGTGGTCGAAGCCGACGGCGCAGGGGAGGCGACCAAGGCGCGAGTGGGCCCCACCGATGGAGCTCCGGTCGAGACTGCGCCGCCCAACGTGCCCGAGTTCAAGCCGGCTTTTGCCCAGCAAACGCGCGCCCCTGGCATACACACCACCAAGGGCTTCGTAGTCAGCGTGGCGGGCACGGAGCTGACACGGCCCTGGGCGGTGGCGTTTTTGGCGGACGGGCGGCTGCTGGTGACAGAAAAGCACGCTGGCAAGCTGGTAGTGCTGAGCGCGCGCGGGCAACGACAGGCCGAGGTCCAGGGCTTGCCGAAGGTGGATGGCCGCGACCAAGGCGGGCTGCTGGACGTAGCGCTGGCGCCCGACTTTGCGGCGAGGCCGCGCGTTTTCTTGAGCTATTACGAGCCGCGCCCGGGCGGTAACGGGCTGGCGGTTGC
>JAYUYU010000381.1:0-14166 GCA_043752365.1 Myxococcales bacterium
TCCAGCACAGCGCCTTGAGCGTCGAGCGCCTTCAAACTGACCGGATCACCCGGCGGCGCCAGCTGGGGATTCAGGTCCAAGCCCCAACGCGCCTGCCCGTTTTTGGCGACTCGGAGAGTGCGTAACGCGCTGGGCGCGGCGGCTCCGGGAATGCGCCGGAAAACGGCGTGCCTGTTCACGACCACGATGCGCTCGAGAATCAGCTGGTAGTTGTAGTCGCTGATCCAGTCCGGCGCGCAGTAACTCATGAAGTCGACGTGCGTTGCTGGATCGAAAAGCTCGCGCGTCCGCATGTCGTAGCCCCAGCTGCCGAGTGCCGCGTCGGGGTAGGGGTAGCTGGCGTCGGGCCCGCCAGCGCCACCGCACGGCGCGTGCGGGCGGCGGTAAATGTGGCCAAGCTCGTGGACGAACGTGCTGGCCGCAGAGTCGGGGAATCCGACGCCCATGCCGACGGCCGTGGTGCCGGTTTGGCTGCCGAAGCCAGCAATGCCGGTCGTGCATGTGGCCTGGCAGTAGCTGGCGAGCGTCTCGGCCGGGCGCACCATGCCGTAGTAGGAAAGGTCGGTCGCTGGAGCGTCGCTGGCGCGCAGCTCGCGCATTTGGTCGAGCATGTCGTTCAGATCGGTGCGTTCGGTCGCCACGCTGTCGCGCACCTGTAGCTGGACCTCGGAGGTCGGATACATCGCGTACAAGCGCCGCGTCATTTGCTCCAACTGCTCGGGCGACGTGTCGGGCAAGCGACCCGAGCCGTCGGCGTCGTAACGCACCGGTACCAGCATGACCTTGATCGGTCCGGTGGCGCGCGCCCCGATTGGCGCGAAGCCAACTTCTGGAAAGCGCGCGCCGACCGGCGTGCCCGCAAGCTGCGTGCAGCGCGCGCCTTCGCGTAGCTCCACCACATATTGCGTGGTTTCGCTGAAAGCGTCTTTCGGTAGCTCGATGTTGAAGGTGGAGGCGCCGTCGGCCTCGCTCGATGCACCGCTCACGTTGATGCTCTGCTCGAAATATCGCGGCGTTTTGCCCTCGTCTTGCAGGGTAATGCGCGCGCTCAACGCCCGACTTTGAAAGCCCAGCGCGGGCTCCACGAACACACGCATCAAGGCTTCGCGCTCTTGCACCAAGTCGGCGTTGCGGGTCACTACGGCCGCGAGGTCGCGCACGATGGGCACCTTCACGCCCTGGTACACGGACACTTCACGAATTTTGACGTCGCGGGCTAGTCGCGCGGCCTCGGGATGCGCGGGCAAGAAATCGTCCCAGCTGCACCAACTGGCGTCCAGGCGGCCGGTAAGCTTGGACTGCCCGGAGGGCGTGACCGACCACTCGCCCTGAATGCCTTGCCCGGGCGTGAAGCTCTCAACCCGGACGGACGCCGACACGTCGTCGCAATCGTCTGCGGAGCCGCAGTAGCGAGCCGGTACCTGGAGCACCGTCGGCAAGCTGGCCAGCGCCAACGGATCGAGCGCCAGCGTGACGCCCGGCGACGTGTCCTCACTACCGTTGCCGTACAGCTTGCGACTGGCGACGTCGCAAGCAGCAACGGGCCGGGCCGAGACCCAAAGCGTTTGCTCATCGGAGGGGCCGCACCAGGTGCCTACGGCGCTTTGCCAGGCAACCGAGATGCTGCCGCCGAGGGCTCCGCGGTCAGCTTGAGCGCTACTGCGCTTGGCCGCGCCGACGCCTTCATCGGGTTGAGGTCCCGCGTCGGGGGCGGAGGGCGACGCCTGCGCCGGTAACGGGTGATCGATGTACCCGGTACAACTCAGAGAATTACCGACCGCCACGGCGCATGCCGCTAAGGCCATTCGGAAATTTCGCTCGCGCTGCATGGGGAAGGGCGACCTAGGTCATCAAAGGTGACAAAGGTCGCACATTTCGGTCACCCGTGACTATGGGCAGCGCACGCTGAGAACTTTCGTCAATGAACCGGAGGCGAACCGTTCACGTGCCAACCCCGGTGCCCAGCCGTTCGCGCAGAGTCAGATGAGCCGTACTCACTGAATATGTAATGAGCTTTTCGATGCGGAGGTTGGCTGGGGGCGCCCCCTCTTCCGCTGGAATGGCCTTGATCAGTGACACTGCATGGTCGAGGTCCTGGCACATCACCAGGCCCGCTCTGTCGGCGGCGTAGTCGACCGAGTGAGCCCACTTCTTCAAATCGAGTGACTCGGCGGAGCGTAGCAGCTTGGACACGACGTCCGTGAGCTGCTCGCGTTGGCGAGCCGGCAGCGGCGTCAGCGTGAGCTCGCGCGTGGCTTGGGTGACTAGCGGCTCAATCTCCGCCGAGACCGGGAACTTCGGCTTGACCAAGCGGATGGCCGCGAACACCCAGCTCTTCAGCGCGGTCATGTTGCTGAGCACTTGGCGCAAGAAGAAACCAGGCACGAAATACGCCACCGCGCGGCCCGCCACGAAGCTGGTCGTCACCAATGGCAGCTCCGACGCAAACGCCGCCGCGCCGAGCGCGATGGAGGCTGGGCTCGTCGCCAAAAACGTGAGCACGCCTGGATCCTGTTGATTCTGAAACACGGGCGGCTCGGGCAAGCCCAAAGCGTCCGACGCTGCGCTGAGCGCCTGCACCAAGCCGTAGGGGTACGTGTCGGCGTTCAGTAGGTGCTCGGGCGTGAGGCCATACGCTTCGATGTTGCGACCGCGCGCCGCGAGCGCCATCGGCTCGAGTAGGGCCATCAAGGCCGTTACGGCCGGATCGTGCTCGACTGGCAGGATGTATTCGGGCCAGTCCGAGAGCACGAGGCGGTCGGCGGCGGATTGCGGCTCGTCGTTGCGCAAACGCTCGTAAAAGCGCTCTTCGTCGGGTTCGGCACGACCCAGCGTGTGCAGGGCCTGGCAGGCGCCCCAAGCGCCGTCGGCGTGGCGCACGCCCGTGTAGATGCGGCGCAGCAACTGGTACGGCTCGCTCTGGTAGGGGTCGCGCTCGATCCAATCGCCAATCAGCGGCACTGCATGGGCGAACGAGCCGGCCGGATCTTCGGCGTACAGCCGCGCCAACCGCTCGGCCCAGCGTGTGTTCTCGGGCTCCACGGTGTGGGCCGACGAGCAGACCGCGATGGCTTGCTCGATACGCTTGAGGTGCCGCTCGTACACGTCAGCCAGTTGCCACAACGTCGTCAGCAGCAGCTCGGTGTCGCCCGCGTCTTGCGCGTGCGTCACGCGCAGCTTGAGCAGGTCTTTGACGCCTTCCCAGTCGCGCGCCTTCTGGCGTAGCGCTAGAGCTTCGTCGAGCGCCGCACCTAGCGAGGGGTCGTAGTGCAGCGATTGCTCCAGCAGGTCCTGCGCCAGGGCGGTGTCTTGCAGCTCGCGGGAGGCGATCTTGCTCGCGGTGTGCAGGTACTTGGCCTTGTGCTTCTTCTCGTCGACCACCTCGGCCATCTTGGTGATGACCTGGATCAACTGCGGCCAATCCTTTTCGGCGCCGTACAGCTGCATCAGCTTGGCCAAAATGTCGCGATCGTTGGGCCTTTCGCTGAGCGCCAGCAGATAGCTCTTGGCCGCGTAGTCCGGGTTCTTGAGGCGCGTCGCCGCCAAGTCGCCAATTTGCAACAGCAGCTTGGCGCGGTCGTCGCCCACCGTGCGCTCCAGCTTTCGGTACAGGGTTTCGAGCGCTTGGTCGTAGCGGCCGAGCGCGGACTGCGCCTGGGCGATGCCGTCCAGCGGCGAGAGGTCGCGCGCGTCGGTTTCGAGCGCGCTCTCCAGCGCCTGAATGCCTTCCTCGTGCCGACCCAGGCCAACCAGGGCCTCGCCGCGCAAGCGTTCGGCGCGAGCCGCGTCACCCAACCCCAGCGTTGGGCCGAGTCGCAGCAGGTCTTGCGTGAGCGCGTAGGTTTGCTCGGGCGCGTCATGCTTCGACGCCAACTCCGCCACCGTCAACAGTGCGCGCGCGTCGTCAGCGAAGAAGCGGCGCAGGCCGTCGATCATCACCATGGCCTTTTCGGCCGAGCCACCCTTGACCAGCGCTTCGATGTACACGCGCGCCACGTCCGAGGCTTCGCTCACCTCCATGCCCTCGAGCACCGAGATGACCGGCTCCAGCCGCTTGGCGGCTTCGGTAAAACGACCGTCGTCGAAGGCAATCTTTCCCAGCACGCGCAGCGCGCCGGGTTCGGTAGGATCGAGGTGAAAGGCGAGCTGCGCCATGGACGACGCACGCTCGTTGTCTTGCAGCTGGCGTTGGCACAACACCGCGATTTGTCCCGATAATTTGGCGCGCTGGTGCTCGCCCTTGGCGTTCTGTAGCTCTTCTTCCAGCAGCTCGACCACGCCGCCGAAATTGCCCATCACCACGTACTTCGTCTTCAGCTTGCTACGCGCCGCGGCGTCTTCCGGAAAGGCGTCAATGGCGCGCTTGAGCTGGCCAATCGAAGCTTCCAAGTCGCCTTGCTGCTCCAGCAAGCCGGCCGCGCGTACGTAGTAGTCGGCGCGCTCCCTCGGCGTCTTGGCGGCTTCGGCCAAGGCTTCAATCGCGTCCAGCGCGCTCTCTGAGTCGCCGGCGGTGGCGCGCAGCGTCGCCAACGCGTCTAGCGCGGCCTTGTGTCCTGGCTCTAGCGCCAGCGCCAGTTCGTAAGCTTCGATTGCGCGCTGAGGCGCCGAGAGCTCACTAGCCAGCAAACGCCCGAGCGAAAGCGCCGAGTCGAGCCGCAGCTTGTCGTCACTGCTTTTGTCGACTTGCGCCTGGTACAGCTCGGAGAGCTCGACGAACTTCTCGAGCGAACGGTAGTGGCGCCCCAGCTCGCGCGCCGCGTCCGCGCGGGTCGGATCGAGCGCCAACACTCGCTCTAGCGCGCGGGCAGCCTGGCCGTGGTCCAGAAATTCTTCGTCCCACACCCCGGCAATGCGCTCCAGCAAGCTGATTTTTTGGCGCGCGGTGACCGCCACCTCGACCTCGCGCTCCAGCACGGACAGCAGGTCCTGGTAGCGGCTTTGGCGGCTATAAACGCGGTCCAAACCGCGTAGTGCGTCGCTCGACTTGGCGTCTTCGGTCAGCACGAGCTTGTATGCCTTTTCGGCGGAGGTAAGATCGTCGGCGTCGACCTCGTAGCCTTCGGCAACTTCGCACAGCAGCGTGTGTCGCTCTTCACCCGACAACGCTGCGGCGCGTCCCGACAATACGGACAGCGCCCGCTTGTTGTCGCCGGCTTGGCGCAGCAATTCGACCATGCCCTTGACGGCGCGCACGTGGCCCGGGTCTTCGCTCACCACGGCTTCGAACAACTCGAGCGCGGCTTGCGCGCTGCCCAGCTTGTTCGAAACGATTTCTGCGGCTTCGGCGCGCAGGTCCCGCGCCACGTTGGGCGCTGCCACGTCGGCGCGCTTGACCAAAATTTGCGACAGCTCGGGCCACTGCTGGGCCTTGCGATAGATGGACGACAGCATTTCGAGCGAGCGCTCGTGGCTGGGCTCGATTTCGAGCACCTTGTGCAGCCACGGTAGCGCCAAGTCGGGGCGCGACACCTTCTCGGCGTACCAGCGCGCCATGTGCTGATACAAGTCGTGCAGGGCTTCCGTCGACTGTGCTTCGTTGGCGGCTTCTAGGCACAGGCCGAACACTTCTTCCCAGGCTTGGTAGCGTGTGCCGGCTTGGCGCTCGATGGCTTCGGCGTAGCTGTCGACGCTCGGATCGGCACAAAAAGCCTGCGCGTAGGCCACCAAGGCTTGCTCCTTATCGTCCAAGTCGCTGGCGTAAACCTCGCCGATCGCAAACAGGTGCTCGGCGCGCTCGCTCGCGTTCGAGGCCTTCTCGCTGCGCTCGAGCAGCGACTCGACTAGCTCCTCGTGCTTGCCCAGCGTGCGGCGAACTTTGTCGAGCGCTTTGGCGGTGGCGCGGTTCTCGGGCTCCAGTTTGAGCAGGCCCTTGTACAGCTTCTCGGCCGACTCGTGCTGCGAGGCTTTCTCGAACAAGCGGGCGGCGCGCGCCAACAAGCGCGGCACGGCGCGCCGCGTAGCCTGTTCGTCCTTTGCGCGCAGCTCCTTGGCTAGCTCGAAAAAACCTTCGGCAAGCCGACCCGGGTCCGCGCCCAGATCGAGCATCGATTCGAGTTTGGCGGCGGCTTCCTCGTCGTTGGGGTTCTGGGCCAGCGCCTCGAACATTTCCGGCAAACGCTCGTCGGTGATGAAGCTGGGCGGGCGTTGTGAGGTGTGCCACAGCTTGCGCAAGCCTTCGAGTAGCTCCGCGCCGTTGCGTGGGCGTTGCTCGGGGCTCTTTTCCAGCAAGGTGCGCACCAGCGTTTCAACGGCGGGCGACGCGCCGTTGCCGGGGGCCACGAACGAAAGAGGTTCGGGCGACTCGATCAAATGTCCAAGCGCCACGTCGGCCGCGCTCTTACCGGTGAACGGCGGCTTGCCCGAGATCAGCTCGTAAAAAAGCGCGCCGAATGCGTAGATGTCGCTGGCGGGGTTGGGGGCCTTTCCGCGCAGTATTTCTGGCGCCAAATAGGCGACCCAGCGCTGCTCACCCGGGTCGCCGAGCGGCGGCCGCGCGAGGCCTGCGCCTGCGTCGACGAGCCGTACCTTGGGTGCGGCTTGCGCGGTGTCGGTCACGATCACGTTGCCGGGATGCAAGGCGCCGTGCGCGCGCCCTTCGGTGTGCAGGGTGGCAAGCGGCTCAGCTATTGCCCACAGCAGCGGCAGCACCGCGTTGAGGTGCTTGGCGCCCTCCTTGGCCACGATTGCGGCTAGGGAGTCACCGGCTACAAAGTCGTGTGCGACCGTGAGCAAGCTTTGGCCGGCGAAGTCGAGCGCGGTCGACTGCAGCGCGTCGGGCAGGCCGGCGTGCGCGATGTGGCCGCATAGGCGCGCTTGCACCAGGGCTCGCTCGGCGTCACGCCGTCGCACGGTGCTGCGCAGCACGCGCAGCCGCATGTCTTCGCCGTCGCGCCGTGCGCGGTAGATGCGCGCCGTGGGCCCAGCCCCCAGCTCTTCCAGAATCATGTACTCACCCAGCTCGACGCCGGGTCCGAGTAGGGGCTCCAGCACCAAGCCGTCGGTGCGCAGCTTCTGCAACGGCTCGGAAAGGCGCTTGCCGGTGGCTTCCACGGCGTCTAGCAGCGCCGGCACGGCGTCGAGCTTCAGGCAGCGCAGCACCAACGCGCGCGCGAATGACGCCTTGGCCGCCGTGCCGCCGACGGCTTCGGGGTCGAGCCCCAAAGAGCCGCGGCTGAGCTCGGTCAGCTCATTGAGGGTGAGAAGTTGTTCGAGCTCCGCAGCCAGCGACTCCGTGATCATTTGGCAGCCTAGGAGTAACAAACTGGGCCGGCCGGAGCCAGCCACCTGGGTTGCTGACGGGCTTCGCACCCCGCTCGAACGGAAACATTCGCTTGACGGACGCTCGTAGGTTCGAGGCCAGCGCGAAGATTCTGCTCGGGCACCAACTTCGCTCGGTCGCGACTCCGCATCTGGGTTGCGGATGTCGACGCGCCTGCAGACGCGGTTTGCAGCGAGCGCGGCGGCTCGCGTCAGATGCCGCGTTACGTTCGTCGAACGATGCCGCCACTCTCAGTCACGTCATTCGTTCTCATCGTCAGCTCGACCTGCCTGTGCTTGCTGGCTTGCAGTGAGGGCGGGAGCACGGGCTCGAATCGAAGCGCTGGCTCCTCGAGCGGACGCTCAGTCACCGCCGGCACGAACGCTGTTGGCGGCGGCGGTTACGCCACCAGCGGCAGTTCGGCGTACGTGGCGGGCAGTAACTTGGCGCGGGCGCGTCTGGAACCGGTACCGGTGAAAAACCAGCGACGGTCTCGGGCTGCAGGCGACTTAGGGAGTCGGGCCGCCGTTAAGTTGCTCGTGCAAGCCTTTGATGCGCGCCGCGATGGCGGGCCGGCACTCGCGCTTCACGGCGCGGTCGACGATTTCCCGCGCGGCGTCCAGCTGCTCACGCGCTACGAGTAGCTGAGCCAACACGGCCTCGGCCAGCGCGCGGTCGTTCTCGGTGCGCAGTTGGTGTGCGAGCGCGCCTTGCAGGTGAGCTTCGGCGCGTTCGTTCTGTGCGCGCGACGCGCACACCAAGCCCGAAGCCAGCTCGAAGTAGGCGCGCTGCTCGGAGCCGAGCGCCTCCGGCTGCTTCACCTTTTGCAGCAACAGCGCCGCTTGATCCATATGCCCACGCGCCACCTCACGGAACGCCAGCCACACCGTTCCATACCGAAAGTAGCTATGCCCCAAGTACGCCGCGCCGCCTAGAAACAGCACACCCGCGTAGTCGCCGCTGACGAGCAGGTAAGCGCCAAGCCCGAACGACACGACAGCGAGCGCTAAGCGGAGACCGGGCCTTTGCATGATACGGAGGGCGCAGGCTAGGCCTCGATCCACAGGCTCCGCAAGTTGTCGTGGTGGGCGTGCAAGCGCAGCAGCGCGGCGGGCGTTGCTGCCTGGGGTTTCGGGCGCGCCGGCGCTGACACGCGCGTCGACGAACGGCGCGTCCGCCAAAACGCCTCTCTGTGGGCGATGGAGATCACAGGGGGAGTCGGGAGATTTTTGGTGGGCGTACAGATCAGGGTCTGGCGTCTGCGCGTGGGCAAGGCACGGACCCGAATGCAACGGTCTCGTGCGAAGCCCCGGTCGCTTGCGAAGCCGCCCTCGCGTCCGAAAAGGATGTCGCGATTGCGACGCACATTCCTCAAGGAATTCGCGGCATCCAATCGCTGGCATGACGTTGTCGCAATCGCGACAAGCTCAGCGCGCGCTGACGCAATGTCGCGATTAGGACAACGTCATTTTTCTGGCAGCGAGGCCCGGAATCATTGAGAAATTCATGTCGCAAACGCGACATGGAACGGCGCTGCGAAACCGCCTTCGGCCGTGCCGAAGCCGCTCAGCGGCTTCACGCCGCGAAGCTCACTCACCGCGGCCTGCCGCCGTGCCGAAGGGCTCGCCGCCATTCCCCTCGGCCTGGCTGCCCAATCGCAGCTCGAATCGCAACAACCCGGCATCAGCCAACGAACGCGCGCGCGTTGCGGAACAGGCGCATCCAGGGGGCGTCTTCGGTCCAGGCGCGGGGATGCCAGGAGTATTGGACGGCGCGGAAGACGCGCTCGGGATGCGGCATGATCAGGGTGGCGCGCCCGTCGTCGCTGGTGATGGCGGCGATGCCGGAGGGCGAGCCGTTGGGGTTTTCGGGGTAGCGGGTCGCGACGTCACCGCGCGAGTCGACGAAGCGCACGGCGACGCGACCCGAGGCTTCGAAGCTGCTGCGCGCGGCGTCGTCGGCGAACTCGGCGCGGCCTTCGCCGTGCGCGACGGCGATCGGCAACAACGAGCCTTCCATGCCGACCAACAAGACGGAGCGGCTCTTTTCGATGCGCACTTGGCTGAGCCGCGCCTCGAACTGCTCGGAGCGATTGCGCACGAAGCGCGGGAAGCCTTGGGCGCCCGGAATCAGGTCTGCCAGGTTCGACACCATTTGGCAGCCGTTGCACACGCCCAGCGTGAATGTCGACGAGCGCGCGAAAAACTCCGAAAGCTCCGCGCGCGTGCGCGCATGAAACAAAATCGACTTGGCCCAGCCGCCGCCCGCGCCCAGCACATCGCCGTAGCTGAAGCCGCCGCAGGCCGCGAGCCCCTGAAAGTCCTTCAAGCTGACGCGACCTTCGAGCATATCGCTCATGTGTACGTCAACGGCTGCGAAGCCCGCGCGATCGAAGGCCGCTGCCATTTCGATTTGTCCGTTCACGCCTTGCTCGCGCAGGATTGCGATGCGCGGCCGGGTGGTTCCGCTCTTTACGATGAAAGGCGCTGCCACGTCATCGTCGATGTTGAAGGTCGCCTTGACGCTCAAGCCGGCGTTCGCGCTATCGACCCGCAAGGCTTGCTCTTCATCGGCGCAAGTTGCGTCGTCACGCAGCCGCTGCATGGCGTGGGTCGTTTCGGACCAAACGGCGCGCAACGTGCTGCGCTTCTCCTGCAACAGCACCTGGCTGTTTTGCGTGACCTCGACGCGGTCTTCGTCCAGCACCGTGCCAACACCGTGGACGCAGTCGGATAGCCCGGCGAGCGCCAGCACCTCGCGCACGCGCGCCACGTCTTCGACCCGCACCTGAATCACCGCGCCCAGCTCTTCGGCAAACATCGCGCCCAGCGCGTCCGGGCCCAGCGCGTCCAACCGCACCGAAAGGCCTGCCGCCGCCGCGAACGCCATTTCCAGCAGCGTCACGATCAAGCCGCCGTCCGAGCGGTCATGGTACGCGAGCAACAGGCCTGCTGCGTTCAGCTCCTGAATCGCGCTAAAAAATCCGCGCAGTAGGGCTGGGTCGTCCAAATCAGGCGGTGCCTCGCCCACGCTGCCGTGCACCTGCAACAGGGCCGAGCCACCAAGGCGGTTTTTGCCGTGGCCCAGGTCGATCAGCAATAGCTCGCTCGGGCCGTCTTCGCGCGAAAGCTCGGGCGTGAGGGCGCGCCGCACGTCCGTCACCGGCGCGAACGCGCTCACGATCAGCGACAGCGGCGCCGTCACCGAGCGCTCTTCGCCGTTCTCGCGCCACACGGTGCGCATCGACATCGAATCTTTGCCAACGGGAATTGCAATGCCCAGGGCGGGGCACAGCTCGGCGCCCACGGCGTGAACGGCTTCGTACAGCCGCGCGTCTTCGCCCGGGTGCCCGGCGGGGGCCATCCAGTTCGCGCTGAGCTTGATGTCCGACAGCTTCGCGATAGGCGCCGACGCGATGTTGGTGACCGCTTCGGCCACGGCCATGCGCGCCGATGCGCCAGCGCTCAACAGCGCCAGCGGCGTGCGCTCGCCCATCGCCATCGCTTCGCCCGTGTAAGCCTGAAAGCCCGTCGTGGTCAGCGCCGCGTCCGCGACCGGTACCTGCCAGGGGCCGACCATTTGGTCGCGCGAGCACATGCCGCCGACCGTGCGATCACCAATGGTGATGAGGAAGGTTTTGTCGGCAACCGTGGGCAGCCGCAAAACGCGCAGCAAGGCCTCAGCTAGCTCGATGCGCGAATGTCGCAGCGAATCCGGCTGAAAATCCCCGCTTTCGGCGTTGCGGGTCATTTTGGGCGGCTTGCCCAGCAGCACCTCCAGCGGCATGTCGATTGGCTGCTCGGCGAAGTGCGCGTCGTCCAGCTGCAGGCGCCGCTCGCTCGTAGCGGTGCCGACCACCGCGTACGGGCAGCGCTCGCGCTGGCACAGCGCCTCGAAGGCTGGCAGCGACGAGGCGTCGATGGCGAGCACGTAGCGCTCTTGCGCCTCGTTGCACCAAAGTTCCAGCGGCGACATGCCGGGCTCGGCGCTCGGAATCGCGCGTAACGAGAACATCGCGCCGCGACCGCTGTCGTTTACCAGCTCTGGTAGCGCGTTCGAGAGCCCGCCGGCACCAACGTCGTGGATCGATACGATCGGGTTTTTGTCGCCCAGCGCCCAGCAGCGGTCGATGACTTCCTGACAGCGCCGCTCCATTTCCGCGTTGTCGCGCTGCACTGAGGCAAAATCCAAATCCTCTTCAGAGGCGCCCGACGCCATGGACGAAGCCGCCCCGCCGCCCAAACCGATGAGCATGGCCGGACCACCCAGCACGAGGATCTTCGCGCCCGGCTGAATTTCGAGCTTTTTCACGTGCTCGCGGCGAATATTGCCGAGCCCACCCGCCAGCATGATCGGCTTGTGGTAGCCGCGCACCTCACGCCCCGCGGGGCCAGGCGCTGACACCTCGAAGGTGCGGAAGTAGCCGCACAGGTTCGGTCGCCCGAACTCGTTGTTGAAGGCCGCGCCACCAATCGGCCCCTCGAGCATGATGTCGAGCGCCGAGGCGATGCGCGAAGGCTTGCCGTAATCGTGCTCCCACGGACGCACTGCGCCGGGCAGCCGCAGGTTCGAAACCGAAAAGCCGGTCAGGCCCGCCTTCGGCTTGCCGCCGCGACCGGTTGCGCCCTCGTCGCGGATTTCACCGCCCGAGCCAGTGGCCGCGCCCGGGTAGGGGGAGATGGCGGTCGGGTGATTGTGGGTCTCGACCTTCAGCAAAATGTCGACGGGTTCGGTCGTGTAGCCATACTGGCCGGTCGCGCCGTCGGGCATGAAGCGCGCAGCCACGTGACCTTCGATGACCGCGGCGTTGTCGTGGTAGGCAGAAAGGACGCCGCCAGGGCTCGTTTCAGTGCTCTGTTTGATCAGCTTGAATAGCGATTTTTCGCGTTTTCGTCCGTCAATCACGAAGTCGGCGTTGAAAATTTTGTGGCGGCAGTGCTCGCTGTTGGCTTGGGCGAACATCATCAGCTCCACGTCGGTTGGGTTGCGACCCAGCGTGGCGTAGCTCTTCATCAAGTAGTCGATCTCGTCTTCGGCCAGCGCTAGCCCCAAACGCTTGTTGGCGGCGGTAAGCGCGCTCTTGCCCGGCGCGAGGTCGACGCGCGCCAGCGGGCGGGGCTCGGCGCGCGCGAATAGCTCATGGCCGTCTTCCGGGCGCTCCAACACCGACTCAGTCATGCGATCGTGCAGGGCCGTTCGCAGTGCCTGCTCGTCCGTAGCGCTACCGGCAAAGGTCCAGGCAATACCGCGCTCTAGGCGCCGCACGTCGCGCAGGCCACAGTTCTTGGCGATGTCGGTCGCCTTCGACGACCAGGGCGAAATCGTGCCCAGCCGCGGTACCACGCACAGCTCACGCCCCGTCACCGGTTCGAGCTCGATGCGCGGCCCATAGGCGAGCAGCTGCTCCAGCACCCGCTTGGCGTCGTCACTCAACGGCGCCGCCACGTCCACGAAGTGAACGAAGCGCGCCGCAACGGCCGTGATGCCCGGGCTCACACGCTGAAGGCGCTCGAGCTTTCGCGCGAGACGAGCCGGGGTGAAGGCGGGCGGACCTAACAGAATGAGCATGCCGGGGCGGAGCCTGGTCCCAGCAAGCGGGCGCCGCAAGCCGGAAGCTGGTCTAAGAATTCGCGATTGATTACGAATGGTTGCGTGGTAGTCCGTGGCGTTTCAGCGTGCCCAGCAGCGTGCGGACCGGGGCTTCGAGCGCGCAGCCCTTGCGAAACACGCCGCTCCAACTGCGGGGAAAGCCGCGTCGGGTCAGCCTGACCGCTTCCAGCTCACCGCGCTGAATGCGCGCGCCCAGCGTGAAGCCCGCCACAATGCTCACTCCCATGCCGGCCTGCACCAGGTCGAGCACGGCTTCGGCTACCGGCAACCGCACCACGTGCTTCACGCCGCCGTGCTGGCCGAACAGCAGCCGCTTCACGCGCTCGCGCTCGAGCGCCGAGGTGTTGTTCTGAATCAGCGTTTCTTCGGCCAAATCGCTGCCTTCGACGAACTTTTTCCGTGCGAGCCTGTGCCCGCGCGGTACCGCGAGCAAAAGCTCGTCCTTGAACAAAGGGACGCGCGTGAAGGCCTGGCTTTTGCTGGGCGGCATGACGCACAGCACGACGTCGGCGCGATCTTCGCGCAAGAACTGCTCGGCGTCGCCCACCACGTCCGTCTGCAGCACCAGCTCGACCGCCGGATGCTCGGTCATTAGCGCCTGCAGCGCTTTTGGCAGCCAGTGGTAGGCGGTGTAACACTGCGTGCTGACGCGCAGTTTGGGCCGCTCGCGAAACGAACCGCGCCGCAGCTCCAGCTCGGCTTGGAGTAGCGGTTGCAGCACCTGCTGTGCGAGTTGCACCAGCCTTTCACCAGCCAGCGTGATGCACAGCCGGCCGCCTTGGCGGCGAAACAGCTCCAGGCCCAGGCGCTCTTCCAGGCCGCGCAGCTGGTGGCTCACCGCGGACTGGCTCAGGTGCAGCCGCTTGGCGGCTTGGGTGGCGCCGCCGGTCTCGGCGATGGCCTGCACCAGTCGCAAATCGCGTGTCTCGAGCGTGCCGGCATCCACGGTATGAGTAAAGCTGATGGTTGTGATGAAATCAATTCACTATGTGCATGTAGCGTCGAGCGCTACCTAGTGGGCATGACGTTCGTTCCCAAGTTGTTTTTTTCGCCTGGCGCCGTATCGATGGCCACGCACATCGCCCTCGAAGAGTCCGGCATTGCCTACGCGCTGGAGCCCGTGCTGATCCGTGAGGGGCAGCAGCTGACGGATCAGTACCGGCGCATTCACCCGTTGGGGCGTTTGCCGGCACTGGAAGTCGAGCCTGGCGTCATCTTGACAGAGACGCCGGCGCTGCTGGGCTACCTGGCCGCGCTAACGCCTCAGCTCGAGCTACTGCCGGCAGGCGGCCTAGCGC